>NZ_JBSFMM010000018.1:0-81497 GCF_053599555.1 Streptomyces sp. NPDC000941 | reverse complement strand
GATACGACGGCGTGTCGCTGTCCCATACTCACCGCAACTCACGCTTCGCCGCTTACGCTCCGCCGTTGAAGTGGTCGCGTACCAGAGACTCGACGGTGTCGAGATCCCGCGCGGCCAGGGCGTCGAGCAGGGCCATATGCTCGGCCGCGTCAGCGACGAGGTCGGCGGTGCGCACGAGCTGACCGCCGGGAAGCGGCCACTGCGCCCGCCGGTGCAGTTCGTCGGCCACGACGACCAACTGTTGATTTCCGGCCAGGCTGAGGACCGCCTGGTGGAAGGTGCGGTCGGATTCCAGATACGCCGCGCGGTTCCCCTTCACCGCCGCCACCGCCGTGGCCTCGGCGAACGGCCGCAGCCCCGCCCACCGCTCGGGCGCGATCGCCTCGGCCAGGCTGAGCATCACGGGGACCTCCAGCAGGGCCCGGACCTCGGCCAGCTCGGCCAGCTCGCGCGCGCTGCGCCGGGCCACCCGGAATCCCCGGTTCGGCACCACCTCGACGGCGCCTTCGCCGGCGAGCTGCTGCATGGCCTCGCGTACGGGCGTGGCCGACACGCCGAAGCGCTCGGCGAGGGCCGGTGCGGAGTAGACCTCGCCGGGGGCGAGCTCGCCGCCGACCAGCGCATCCCTCAGGGCGTCCAGGATCTGCCCGCGCACCGAGTGGCGCTGGGGCGGCTTCCGTGAGGCGGGCCCGCCGGGGCCGGGGATGCCGGGGCCCGGGTGCGGCTCCGCCGCCGTTTCGGCACTGGCCTGCTCCACCTCGGCTCCTCCTCACGTCCGCCTGAAACGATATGCGGAGGCCGCGCGAGGTCAAACCCCTCGGACGCCGTATTTAAGGCAACCCTAACGGAACGACGCACACGGGACCAGATCGAGCGCTCTGACGCAACCTCAGCAGTCTGTTTACGCTCGAACGGGTTCCATGAATAGAATGCAAGCCGCTTGCATAGCGCGAGCGTTCGAACCGTATCGCACCTATCCGCGTGTCCCCCCGCCGATTTGGCGCCCTCTTGTCCAGAAACCGCTCGGGGCAAGCCGGGTTTCCGCCAAGATGTCGCGCGAGTAGGCCGGGTACTACGGCCAGAACTTCACGGAAGCGAGGCAAGGGACACCGGATGAGACTTACCGACATATCGAGCTGGGGCCTCCCAGTCGTCGTGGTGCTCGTCGGCGTCGTGGGAGCGGTGACAGTGCTCGCGCGTGGCCGCAACGCCAAGGACGACAAGTCCACCGACTCCTGGGAGCGCAGCGAGGAGCGGCGGCGGCGCAAGGAGGCCATCTATGGGATGGCCTCTTATGTTCTGCTGTTCTGCTGCGCCGGGGTGGCGGCCGCACTCTCCTTCCAGGGCCTGGTGGGCTTCGGACGGGAGAACCTCGCCCTGACGAACGGCTGGGAGTACCTGGTGCCGTTCGGGCTCGACGGCGCCGCGATGTTCTGCTCGGTGCTCGCGGTGCGCGAGGCCAGCCACGGTGACGCCGCGCTCGGCTCCCGACTGCTGGTGTGGCTGTTCGCCGGCGCCGCGGCCTGGTTCAACTGGGTGCACGCGCCCCGTGGCATGGGCCACGCCGGTGCGCCGCAGTTCTTCGCCGGTATGTCGCTGTCGGCGGCGGTCCTCTTCGACCGCGCGCTCAAGCAGACCCGCCGGGCGGCGCTGCGCGAGCAGGGCCTGGTGCCGCGGCCGCTGCCGCAGATCCGCATCGTGCGCTGGCTGCGCGCTCCCCGCGAGACCTTCGCCGCCTGGTCGCTGATGCTGCTCGAGGGCGTCCGCACCCTGGACGAGGCCGTCGAGGAGGTGCGCGAGGACCGCAAGGAGAAGGAGCGCAACCGGTACCGCAGGCGGGACCAGGAGAGGCTGGACCGGGCCAGGATCCGGGCGCTGAACCGGCAGCACCGCACGTGGGGGCGGCGCGGCGGCCGCCAGGTGGAGGTCACGGGGTCCTCCCCGCAGCCGGCGCTCACATCGGAGCCTGCTATATCGGAGAAATCGCCGGAAAACTCTTCCTCGCTGGAAAAGGGGCAGCTGTCCGCGCCCGCGTCCCGGCCCGCCCTGCGGTCCGCGAGGGACAGTGACGGCGCCGTCACCGGACTGGGCGACCGCGAGGCCGACCGCCCGCGCACCATCGACCTCACCGCCGAGGACGACACGCTGACGATGCCGCGGCTCGACTCCCTCGAGGAGAAGCTGGCACAGATCGAGCGAGCCTTCGGCTGAGCTGACTGCTGGGTGGGCGGGACGAGGAGCCGGGCTCCTCTCCCGCCCCCGCGTCATTTGCACGGCGTGTCTCATCCACGCCCCGCGTCCGATCCACGCCCCGCGTCCGGTCCGAACCGTGCGTCGAGCTCGAACCAGACCGCCTTCCCCACACCGTGGGACCGCACCCCCCACGCATCCGCGAGCGTATGCACCAGCAGCAGTCCGCGCCCGGATGTGCCCTCCTCGGCCGCATGCGTACGCAGCGTCGGATGCCGGGAGACGAAGTCCCGCACCTCCACCCGTAATCGGCCGCCGCCCGGCGCGTCGGACCCGTCGCCGAGCGTGGCCGTGATGTGCGCCCCACGGTCGGTGTGCACCAACGCGTTGGTGACCAGCTCGCTGATGAGCAGTTCGGCCAGGTCCCTCCTGTTCGGATCGCCCCAGTCCCGCAGCAGTTCCCGCAGGGCCGCGCGGACCTCCGCCACCCGGGACAGCTCGCCGCCGTGCAATCGCCTGCTGAGGGCCGGGCCCCGCGCGCTCTCGATGGCCACCGCCCCCGCTTCCGGCCGCCGCCCGGCCGTCCCGCCCCGCCGTGAAGGCTGACGCTTCATCCTCCCCCGCCCCGGCCGCACAGGGCGCGACCAGTGTCGAAATGTCGTCGAACACGCTCACGGAATGCATTCCCGCGTGTGGGTGCCCACACACCGCGGGAAATGATCGGGGAGTTGATCCGCCGAGCGCCGATTCCTAGGAGAGCCGCGTATGCACGACGACCGATCGCTGGTGGAAGGGCGCCTCGACCGGGCGCTGCGCCAGTTCATCAGGCCCGCCCAGTACACGGCGCGCGCCCCGCTGACGCTTTCCGCGTGGCGCACCCCCGGCGAGCCGGTGCCGGTGGGCGACGCGCTGAAGGGGTCGTATGAGCCCTTCGAGACCGGCACCGAGTGGGGCTCGCCGTGGTCGACCTGGTGGTTCCGGCTGGAGGGCGAGGTGCCATCGGAGTGGGCGGGGCGGCGGGTCGAGGCCGTCATCGACCCGGGCTTCACCGGGGACGGTCCCGGTTTCCAGGCCGAGGGTCTTGTGTACGACGCGGAGGGGGTGCCGATCAAGGGCATCCATCCGCGCAACCGCCATATCCCCGTCGCCGCCCCGGCGGCCGGCGGCGAGCCGGTACGGCTGCTGCTGGAGGCGGCGGCCAACCCGGCCGTACTGCGGGACGGCTTCGAGCCGACGCAGCTGGGCGATGTGCTGACCGCCGGTGACCGGCCGCTGTACCGCTTCGCCTCGGCCGACGTCGCCGTGCTGAACGAGGACGTCTGGCATCTGGTGCTGGACATCGAGGTGCTGTCGGAGCTGATGCGCGAGCTCCCCGCGGACCGGCCGCGGCGCCACGAAATACTGCGTGCGCTGGAGAACATGCTGGACGCGCTGGACCTCCACGATGTGCCGGGCACGGCCGCGGCCGGGCGCGCCGCGCTGACCGACGTACTCGCCAGCCCGGCCAACGCCAGCGCACACCGCGTGTCGGCGACCGGACACGCCCATATCGACTCGGCGTGGCTGTGGCCGCTGCGCGAGACGGTGCGCAAGGCATCTCGTACCTTCGCCAATGTCACCGCGCTCGCGGGCGAGTACCCCGAGCTGGTCTTCGCCTGTTCGCAGGCGCAGCAGTACGCGTGGGTGAAGGAGCATCAGCCGCATATCTGGGAGCGGATCAAGAAGGCGGTGGCGGACGGCAACTGGGCCCCCGTCGGCTCGATGTGGGTCGAGTCGGACGCCAATATGCCCGGCGGCGAGGCGCTGGCCCGGCAGATCGTGCACGGGAAGCGGTTCTTCCTGGAGGAGTTGGGGGTGGACACCGAGGAGATCTGGCTGCCGGACTCCTTCGGCTACACGGCCGCGTTCCCGCAGCTGGCGAAGCTCGCGGGGGTGCGGTGGTTCCTCACCCAGAAGCTGTCCTGGAACCAGTGGAACAAGATGCCCCACCACACCTTCTGGTGGGAGGGCATCGACGGCACCCGGGTGTTCACCCATTTCCCGCCCGTGGACACCTACAACAGCCAGTTCCATGCTCACGAACTCGCCCACGCCGAGAAGAACTTCGCCGACAAGGGCCTTGCCACCCGCTCCCTCGTCCCCTTCGGCTTCGGCGACGGCGGGGGCGGCCCCACCCGCGAGATGATGGAGAGGGCGCGCCGGCTCAAGTCGCTGGAGGGCTCGCCGCGGGTCGAGATCGAGCGGCCGTCGACGTTCTTCGCGGAGGCGGAGCGGGAGTACGCGGCCAAGGCCCCGGTGTGGTCGGGCGAGCTGTATCTGGAGCTGCACCGGGCGACGTACACCACCCAGGCCAAGACCAAGCAGGGCAACCGACGCAGCGAGCATCTGCTGCGGGAGGCCGAGCTGTGGGCGACGGCCGCGGCGCTGCGCGCCCCCGGGTACGCCTATCCGTACGACGATCTCGACCGGATCTGGAAGACGGTGCTGCTGCACCAGTTCCATGACATCCTGCCGGGCTCCTCGATCGCCTGGGTGCACCGCGAGGCGCGCGACACCTATGAGCGAGTCCGCACCGAGTTGGAGGGGGTCATCTCGGCGGCGGCCGGCGCGCTGGGCGGCGCGCCGGGCGGGGCAGTGGACGGGCCGGTGGTGCTGAACGCGTCCCCGTACGAGCGCACCGAGGTCGTCACGCTCGACGCGCCGACGGCGGCGGCAGTCGCAGCCTTGTCGGAGGGTGCATCGGTCCAGCCCCTGGCGGACGGGCGCGCCGCGGTCGCGGTGCGGCTGCCCGCGCTGGGCGCGGCGCCCGTGCACTCCGACACGCCGGCGGCGGCCGTGGCCGAGGCGCCGGTCAGCGCGCTGAGCGACGGGCGCACGATTGTGCTGGACAACGATGTGCTGCGGGTGGTCATCGACGGCGACGGGCTGCTCACCTCCGTACGGGATCTGGCCGCCGACCGGGAGCTGATCGCGCCCGGCGCCCGCGGCAACCTCCTCCAGCTGCACCCCGACCACCCGAACCAATGGGACGCCTGGGACATCGACCGGCACTACCGCCGGGTCCACACCGACCTCACCGACGCCGAGTCCGTCGAACTGGTCGAGTCCGGGCCGCTGCGCGCCGCCGTCCGGGTGGTGCGCGCCTTCGGCGCGTCGGGGGCCTCCCGCGTCACCCAGGAGATCCGGCTCAGCCGGGGCAGCCGCCGTCTTGACATCGCCACCGAGGTGGACTGGCAGGAGTCGGAGAAGGTCCTCAAGGCCGCGTTCCCGCTGGACATCCACGCCAAGGTGTCCACCTCCGAGATCCAGTTCGGGCATGTGGACCGCGCCACGCACACCAACACCAGCTGGGACGCGGCCCGGTTCGAGATCTGTGCCCACCGCTGGCTGCGGGTCGCCGAGCCCGGCTATGGCGCGGCGCTGCTCAACGACTCGACGTACGGCCACGATGTGACCCGTACGGAGCACCCGGTCGAGGCTGCGGGCGGCGGCGAGGGCGGGCCGGTGCTGGGCACGACGGTACGGCTGACCCTGCTGCGCGCCCCGCACAGCCCCGACCCGGAGACCGATCTCGGCGCCCACCGCTTCAGCTATGCGCTGCTGCCCGGCGCCGAGGTGGGCGACGCGGTCGCCGAGGGCCTGGCGCTCAACCTGCCGCCGCGTGCCCTGCCTTCGGGCCCGGTGCTCCCCTCCCTGATCGGCGTCGACAACCCCGCGATCACCGTCGAGTCCGTCAAGCTGGCGGAGGACCGCGGCGGCGATGTGGTGGTGCGGCTGTACGAGTCGCACGGCGGGCGCGCATCCGCCACGCTGACCACCGGTTTCCCGGTGGTCAGCGCCCAGGTGACGGACCTGCTCGAGCGGCCGCTGCACGAGGCGGCCACCGGCGAGGGCGGGCTGGCTCTGAGCCTGCGCCCGCATGAAATCCTCACCCTGAGGCTCACGCCCGCGTAGGGCGGGCGGTGAAGGCGGCGGGGTCAAGGCCGGGGCAGGTTCCGCAGATTGGCGCGGGCCAGTTGCACCATCCGGCCCACCCCGCCGTCCAGCACGATCTTGCTCGCGGACAGCGCGAAGCCGGTCACCATCTCCGCCCGGATCTTCGGCGGGATGGACAGCGCATTGGGGTCGGTGACCACATCCACCAGCGCGGGCCCCTTGTAGCGGAACGCGGCCCGCAGCGCCGCCCGCAGATGCTTGGGCTTCTCCACGCGCTCGCCGTACGCCCCTGCGGCGCGGGCGATCTCCGCGAAGTCGGGGTTCAGATTGGTGGTCCCGTACGCGGGCAGGCCCGAGACCATCATCTCCAGCTCGACCATGCCGAGCGCGGAGTTGTTGAAGAGCACCACCTTCACCGGCAGGTCGTACTGGACGAGGGTGAGGAAGTCGCCCATCAGCATGGCGAAACCGCCGTCGCCCGACATCGAGACGACCTGGCGGCGGCGGTCGAGGAACTGGGCGCCGATCGCCTGCGGCACCGCGTTGGCCATCGAGCCATGGGTGAACGAGCCGATCACCCGGCGCCGGCCGTTGGGGGTCAGATAGCGGGCCGCCCACACATTGCACATACCGGTGTCGACGGTGAACACCGCGTCCGGGGCCGCCTCGTCGTCCAGCACCGCCGCCACGTATTCCGGATGGATCGGAATGTGCCGGTCCACCCGGCGGGTGTACGCCTTGACCACACCCTCCAGCGCGTCCGCGTGCTTCTTCAGCATCCGGTCCAGAAATCTGCGGTCGTCCTTGACGCGTACCTTCGGCGTCAGACAGCCCAGCGTCTCGCGCACATCGCCCCACACGGCCAGGTCGAGCTTGGAGCGGCGGCCCAGATGCTCGGGGCGGACGTCGATCTGCACGGTCTTCACATCGTCGGGCAGAAAGGCGTTGTACGGGAAGTCGGTGCCCAGCAGGATCAGCAGATCGCATTCGTGGGTGGCCTCGTACGCCGCGCCGTAGCCCAGCAGTCCGCTCATGCCGACGTCGTACGGATTGTCGTACTGGATCCACTCCTTGCCCCGCAGCGCATGCCCCACCGGGGCCTTCACCCGCTCGGCGAACGCCATCACCTCGGCGTGCGCCCCGGCCGTGCCACTGCCGCAGAACAGCGTCACCCGGTCGGCCGCGTCCACCATCCGGGCGAGCGCGTCGATCTCGGCATCGCTGGGGCGCACCGAGGGGCGGGCGGTGACCAGGGCGTGCTCCTCGGCCCGCTCGGGCGCCGGGAGAGCCGCGATATCGCCGGGCAGCGCCACCACGCTGACGCCGCTGCGGCCGATGGCGTGCTGGATCGCGGTCTGCGGCACGCGCGGCATCTGCCGCGGGTTGGAGATCAGCTCGCAGTAGTGGCTGCACTCGTTGAACAGCCGTTCGGGGTGGGTCTCCTGGAAGTAGCCGCTGCCGATCTCGCTGCTGGGGATGTGCGAGGCCAGGGCGAGCACCGGGGCCATCGAGCGGTGCGCGTCGTACAGGCCGTTGATCAGATGCAGATTGCCGGGGCCACAGGAGCCGGCGCAGGCCGCCAGGCGGCCGGTGAGCTGCGCCTCGGCCCCGGCGGCGAAGGCCGCGGACTCCTCGTGGCGGACCTGGATCCAGTCGATGGCCGCGTTGCGGCGCACCGCGTCCACGACCGGGTTGAGGCTGTCCCCCACGACCCCGTACAGCCGCTGCACCCCGGCGCGCGCCAGGAGGTCCACAAACTGCTCGGCCACGGTTTGCTTGCCCATCGCGCGCCCTTCCGTCCGGGTCATGGCTGCGTATGCCGGTAACCCGGCGGCGACCGGCGGGATCGGCATACGGCTCCATCAACCCATGGACCGCGCGCTCACGCCTCCCAGACGGCGGCCGCCGTACGGTCGTCGGCGTATCCGGCGTATCCGTTCACCCGCGTCCGGGTGTCCGCGAGGAACGCGGCGAGCCCCGGCGGCTCGCCCTGCGCCCAGCGTTCCGCCAGGTGACCGGCGAGCTCGGGCCGGCCGCGCAGCGGGCCGGCGAGCCCGCCGCCGCACATCAGCAGCACATCGCCCGACCGGGCTACGGAGGCCCGGAACCGGAACGGGGCGGCGGCGGGGACCGGGGGCGGGCCCGGGGCGGGGCCGGTGCCCGGTGTGGCGATCCCGAAGCTCATCGTCGCGGGCGCCTCGGCGGTTTGTGGCGTGGACGGCTTCGTACCGCCGAAGCCCACCACGGGGCCGCCCACGGTGTCCTGTTCCGGCCCGGGCGGCTCCAGGTCCTGCCAGGCGCCCGCGCGCAGCCGGAAGACGCCGCCGTCGCCCGCGCCGAAGAACACCCGGGTACGGCAGGCGGGGTCGGCGGGCAGCAGCAGACAGCGCAGCGCGGCGGTGTACTCGGCCGGGTCCACGCCCAGCTCGGCCGCGCGGGCCCGCAGCCGGCCCAGGCCGCGGTCGGTGAGCCGCTGCAGCCCGGACTTGAGCGCACCGCGGTTTCCGGCGCGCAGGTCGTTTATTAATCGCGCATGGCTGCGGCCGACCGCGCCGCCGATCCACTCACACAGCTCACGCGCCGCCCGCTGCGCCCCCTCGGCACCCCCCACGCTACTCGCGCTACTCGCGCCACTCACGCCGCTCGCGAGCACCACCATCACCAACGCCCCGGACCCCGCCCCGAACCGCGCCGTCAGCAACGCGTCCCGCCGAGGCTCCCCGCTCCGGCGAGCCGACTCGCCGCGGGAGGAGACCGCCCGCAGCGTTGCGTTCCCGCAGCGGGCGCCGTCCAACACGGTGTCGGGCACGAGGTGGGCCAACTCGTACGGCTCGGCGAGCGGCAGCTCAACCGGCTCATCGCCGTACGCGGCGGGGGGCCGTGGCTGGGGTGGTTGGGGCTGGGGTCGCTGCGGTTGGGGTGGACGCGCCTGGGGTGGCTGCGCGCCGGGCGGCTGCGGCCGCTGCGGCTCGGGCCGTAGTTCCTGGGGTAGCTGCTCCCCGGACGGCTGCAGCTCGTACGGCCGCGCCTGAGGCGGCTGCGCCTGGGGGGACCGTGGCTCGTGCGGCTGCTCCCCGGACGGCTGCGCCTCGGACGGGCGTGCCTGAGGCGGGCGCGCTTGGGATGGCTGCTCCGCCGCGCCGGGGCCCACAGCGGATCCGGCGTCGGGTCCCGCGCTGGGTTCCGCACCGGGTCCCGCGCTGGGGCCCCCAGCGGGGCCCGTGCCGGGGCCCGGACCAGGTCCCGTGCCGGGCCCCGTGCCAAGTCCCGTGCTGGGGCCCACGCCGGGTTCCGCGTCTGCTTCCCCGTCCGGGCCGGGCCCGGGCTCCTTGCGGCCGGAGAACCATCCGAAGGCCTCACCCGACCGGGCGGGCCTGCCCGGCCTGGTCGGTGCCCGCGACCCGTCTGGCGCCCCTGACCCGCCCGATGCCCCAGGCCCACCTGGCACTCCGGGTCCGTCCGATACCCCCGCCCCATCCGGCCCGTCCGACGCCCCCGCCTCCCCCGGCGGCCGCGGCCCCCAGGGGGCTCCGGCCGCCGGTGCGGAGCCGGGCGGGCCGCCGACCGTGCGGGAGGCGGAGTCGAATCGGTCGTCGACGGAGTCCGCCGCGGGGGCGGGGCCTGCGTCGCCGGTGTCCCGGCTGTACAACTCGCCCCACCAGTCGTCCTCGTGACGGCGCCTGTCCCCCTGCTCGCTCATGCCGTTCATTGTTTCCCCGGCGAGCCCGGCGCGGAACACCGCCTGTGCCGGCAGGCCCTAGCCGCGGTAGGCCTCCAGCAGCCGCAGCCACACCTCGCTGATCGTCGGGAACGAGGGGACCGCGTGCCACAGCCGTTCCACGGGGACCTCGCCCGCGACCGCCACCGTGGCCGAGTGCAGCAGTTCGCCCACCCCCGGGCCGGCGAAGGTCACGCCGATCAGATGGCCCCGGTCCAGGTCGACGATCATGCGGGCCTGGCCGCGGTAGCCGTCGGCGTACAGCGCGGAGCCGGTGACCCGGCCGATGTCGTAGTCGACGACACGGATGCGGCGGCCCTGGGCCTCCGCCTCCGCCGCGCTGAGGCCGACCGCGGCGACCTCGGGGTCGGTGAACACCACCTGCGGCACCGCCGCGGTGTCGGCGGTGGCCGCGTGGGCGCCCCACGGGTCCGTCTCCAGGAGCGGTACGCCCTGGGCCCGTGCGCCGATCGCGGCGCCCGCGATGCGGGCCTGGTACTTGCCCTGGTGGGTCAGCAGCGCGCGGTGGTTGACGTCGCCGACGGCGTACAGCCAGCCGCCCTCCACGTCCGCCACCCGGCAGCTGTCGTCGACCCGCAGCCAGCTGCCCGGTTCGAGGCCGACCGTCTCCAGGCCGATGTCATCGGTGCGCGGGGTGCGCCCGGTGGCGAACAGCACCTCGTCCGCCGCCAGCTGCTCCCCGTCCGACAGGGTCAGCGTGACCGGTCCGGCGCCGGAGCCGTAGCCGGCCGGGCCGCCCGACTGGGCCCGCCGTACGCCGGTCACGGAGGTGCCGGTGCGCACCTGTGCGCCGGCCTCGGCCAGCGACTTGGCGACGAGCTCGCCGACGAACGGCTCCATGCGGGGCAGCAGACCGGAGCCGCGGACCAGCACGGTCACCTCCGAGCCGAGCGCCTGCCAGGCGGTGGCCATCTCGGTGGCGACCACGCCGCCGCCCACCACGGCGAGCCGCCGGGGGACGGCGGACGCGCTGGTCGCCTCGCGGCTGGTCCAGGGGCGTACGTCGGTCAGGCCGGGCAGGTCGGGGAGCGCGGCGCCGCTGCCGGTGCATACGGCGACCGCGTGCCGGGCGGTGAGGAAGCGTTCCTGCCCGTCCGCGTCCGTGACCGAAACCCGCTTCTCGCCCACCAGCCGGCCGTGCCCGCGGACGAGGTCGATGCCCGCCGAGTCCAGCCAGGCGACCTGCCCGTCGTCCTTCCAGCGGCCGACGAAGTCGTCGCGGCGCGCGAAGACGGCCGGGGCGTCCAGCGGCCCGCTCGCCGCGTGGCGCAGACCGGGCAGGCGCTGCGCGTCGGCGCGCGCGATCACCGGGCGCAGCAGCGCCTTGCTGGGAACGCAGGCCCAGTATGAGCAGTCGCCACCGACCAGTTCGCTCTCCACGATCACCGCGGAGAGCCCTTCGGCGCGGACCCGGTCCGCGACGTTCTCTCCTACGGGACCCGCGCCCAGGACGATGACGTCGTACTCCTCCGTGGCGGCCATCATTGCAACTCGCTCTCTGCCCGGCTCCGGCGTGTGGCCGGGCTTTCGGTTCCTTCGGGCATCATCGCCCGAAGGAACCGATGTGGACCACACGAGTCACGGCGCCGGAGCGGAGTCACTGCTCGTCACGAGCTCTGTCGTGAGCTGCGTCGTGAGCAGGGTCACGGCTTGCGCATGGGTCACGGCTTGCGCATCGGGCCCCGCTTGCGCTCCATCATGTGCCGGCCGAGCGCCTGCCGCTGTTTGAAGGTCCGCCGCAGTTCGGCCCGCAGCCGGTCGTCGGTGCGGGCGGCGAGGCGTTCGTTCTCGCGCAGCAGCTTGCGGTAGCTGTCGAGGCGGCGTTCCGGCAGCGTGCCGTCCTCGATCGCGGCGAGCACCGCGCAGCCCGGTTCGGCCTGGTGGGCGCAGTCGTGGAAGCGGCACTCCCCGGCCAGCGCCTCGATCTCGGAGAACGCCTGTGCGACGCCTTCTTCGGCGTCCCACAGCCCGACCCCGCGTACGCCGGGCGTGTCGATGAGGACCCCGCCCCACGGCAGCCGCAGCAGATCACGGGTGGTCGTGGTGTGCCGACCCTTGCCGTCGGCGTCCCGGACCTCGTGCACCTGCTGCGCGGTCTCGCCCAGCAGCGCGTTGGCGAGCGTCGACTTGCCCGCGCCGGACTGCCCGAGCAGCACCGAGGTGCCCGAGGAGAGTACGGCGCCGAGCACGTCCAGGCCCTCGCCGGTCGCGGAGCTGACGGCCAGCACCTGGACGCCGGGCGCGGCGGTCTCGACATCCGCCAGGAGGTGGCCCAGCGTCTCGGGGTCGGGCACCAGGTCCGCCTTGGTCAGGACGGCCATCGGCTGGGCGCCGCTCTCCCAGGCCAGGGCCAGGAACCGCTCCAGGCGGCCGAGGTCCAACTCGACGGCGAGGGAGACGGCCACGACGGCGTGGTCGACGTTCGCGGCCAGTACCTGGCCCTCGGAACGCTTCGATGACGTCGAACGCACGAAGGCGGTGCGGCGGGGCAGGAGCGTGCGGACGTACCGCGGATCGCTCCCTTCGGGATCGACTGCGGCCCAGTCCCCGGTGCACACGACCTTCATCGGGTCGCGGGGAACGACGAACTCGGTGTCGGCACGGACGACACCGGCAGGCGTGACGACGTCGCATTGGCCGCGGTCGACACGTACCACACGGCCGGGCAGGAGGCCCTGCTCGGCGTGCGGGGCGAACTCGGCCTCCCAGCCGTCGTCCCAGCCATATGCGGCGAGGGGATGCGACGAAGACGAGCCCAAGAGGGAAGAGAAAGACAAAGGGGGACCCTTCGCAGGGGCGGCCCCGGCCTGACGCCTTGACCAGGCGTACAAGGGACAGAGTCGGTCAGCCGGAGGCCACGGAGGTGGACTTGATGAACTCCTGGATGCGGGCAGCGCCCATCTCGACGACAGCCATCGGTCACACCTCCCAAACAAGCCAAGTCACCCACGGCAACCTTGAGTTACCGATCGAACACAACCAACCCTAGAGGCTCACCTGCCCCGGCACCACCGAATTACGGCGCACCCATGGCGCAACGCGTTCACGTCCTCACGCCGACCCCGGCGTCCTGAGCCCACGCCACCAGGCCATCGAGGTCGACCGACAGGTCGGCCCGGGCCGCCACGGGTTCGGGCCCCGGCTCCGGGTCCGGCCGGGGCACAGCGGGTGGTACGCAAGTCGACGCCGCGGCCATGGGCGTCGGCGGTCACGATCCGGGTCGCCAACTGCGACAGCCGCTTCCGGTCGGATTCGGGTAGCGGCGCGACAGACCTCTCGATCCGCTCGGCGAACTGTGCGGCGACCTGTTCGGCAAGCTGACGGCCGGCGTCGGTGATCGACACCTGGTACGAGCGGCGGTCGACGGCGCTGACAGCGCGGGTGACCAGACCGCGGCGCTGCGCACGGTCGACCAGGCCCGTGATCGAGGACTTGTCGAGGCCGAGGTGCCGGCCGAGCTGATTCATCGTCGGCTCCCGGGCCCGAGCACACCTGGCCGGCAGCCGGAAAGGGCGGTGGCCGGCCGGCTCTCTCATCGCGCGGGTGCTCGTGGAACCACACAGCCGTGACGGAACCAGCCGGTCCGCCTTCGACGGTTGTCGGTGTGACGCAGAATCCAGGTGTTTCCCCAGACTTTCGTATCCCGAACAGGCCCGTAGGGACCTGCACCTCGATCAGGCGATCCGATGAAACGTCGATGGCATAGGCTTCACTCCCACGACGCGGGTCTGAACATGTGTTTCATGCCCGTACTCCCCTGTGTCAGGGATGCTCTCGGCGGCTTGGGTAGGGTCGCCAGGAGGTGAGCGACCGCATTGGATCCACGTCACAGCCATGCCACCTGGTACGGCCTTCTGGGCCCGGTCGAGGTGCTGCGCGGCGATACCGCACTGGACTTGGGACCCCGGCAGCGCAGGGTGTTGCTCACCCGCCTGCTGATCGAGGACGGTCGGCCGGTCTCCACGGGGGAGCTCTGCCGGGACCTGTGGCAGGGCTCCCAGCCGGCCGGGGCAGTCGCCTCCGTACGCGCGCACGTCAGCAGGCTGCGCTCGGTGCTCGACCCCGTACGGCACGGCCGGTCCAGGCTGCTGGTCAACGGGCCGGGGGGCTACGCCCTGAGGGTGCCCCGCGAGGCACGGGACACCACCCGCTTCGAGGAATCCGTGGCCCAGGCCCGGGACTCCATGAGGCGCGGTCAACTGGAGGCCGCCCGCGAGGCGTTGCGCGGCGCGCTCCAACTGTGGCGCGGCGAGGCCCTCGGCGACGCCGCCGACCATGCCTTCGCGATACGCGAGAAGGCCCGGCTCAACGCCGCCCGCCAGGACGCCGAGGAGCTGTGGGCCACCATCCTCATCAAACAGGGCGACCTGGAGCGCGCGATCGGCGCCGCCGAGGGCCTCACCCTCAGCGCCCCGCTCCGCGAGGCGTCATGGGCGCTGCTGATGCGCGCGCTGTACGGGGCGGGAAGGTCGGTCGAGGCGGTGCGGCAGTACGAGCGGTTCCGCACGATGCTGGCCACGGAACTCGGCCTCCACCCCGGCCCCGGGATACGCGATCTGCACACCGCCATCCTGCGGCATGACACCGAGGTTCTCGGCGATCCCCGCCCGTCCCGCTCCGCGGTGGTCCTGTCCGACGGACCGGATCCCGCCACCGTGCCCTTGGTGGGCCGGGGCGAGGAGACCGGGCGGCTCACCGCGCTGCTGCGCGCCGCGGCCGCGGGCCGCACCCAGTGGGCCGTGGTCTCCGGAGAGCCGGGGTCCGGCAAGAGCCGGCTGCTGGACGAGGTGGCCTCCCGGGCCACGGCCGCGGACTTCACCGTCGCACGGGCCAGTGGCGGCCAGGCGCTCAGCGAAAGCCACGGCATCTCCCTGGTCTGCCCCGCGACCCAACTGCTCGACGCGCTGCGCCCGGAGGGGGCCGACACCCGCCCGGACGGTACCGGGGACAAGGAGCGGCTCGCCGCGCTCGCACGGGAACTGCATCGCGGACCCACTCTGTGCGTCATCGACGACCTCGACTGGGCCTCGCCGGACTTTCACAGTCTGCTGCGCCAACTCGCCGCCCTTGTGCGGGAGGCACCCGTGGCCGTGGTCTGCGCTCTGCGGAACGCCGACGATCCCGCGGCCGGCGGGCTGCTCGCCGATCTGGCCCGCTACGGCGCCACCCGGCTGCAGCTGGATCCGCTGTCCATCGCCGATGTGGCCGAGTTGCTCACCGCCCGCGGCGAGAGCGCCTCGCCGCAGGAGGCGGCGGCGCTGCACCGGCGGAGCGAGGGCAATCCCTTCACCCTCGGCGAGCTGTTGAAGCTGCCGCCGGACCGGCGCGTGGGGCCCGCGGCGCGGGTCCCGGCCGCGGTGAGCAGCGTCGTCCACGCACGGCTGGCCGAGCTGACCGCGCCGGCCAGGACGATGCTCACCTACGCCGCCGCCGACGGGACGCGGCTGGACATCGGTTTGCTCGCCGATGTCCAAGGCATGCCACGGGAGCGGCTGCTGCCGCTCATCGACGCCGCCGTCACCGCCCGCGTTCTGGTCTGGGACGCGGACCCCGACGAGCACGGTTCGGGGCGCTACCGCTTCCCCGAGCTGCCGCGCGAGATCGTACTGGGCACCCTCACCCCGTCCTCCAGACAGCTGCTGCACGCGTCCCTCGCCCGCGCTCTGGCCGACCGTCCGGGCGCCGATCCGGAACGGATCGCCGGGCAGCTGCGCGCGGCGGGCCCGATGGCGCCGGAGGCGTTCGACCCCGTAGGTCATCCCGCACCCGAGCAAGGGCTCTGACGACCTGTCCCCCACCCCGTCAACACCCCCACCGCCGTTGGGCTCGAGGTCCTTCGGCCAGGAGGAGAAGTCCATGACCGATCAGCACCGGGCCGGTGGCGCCGAGACGCCGAACGGCCGGTCGGCCGCGGGATTCGCATCGCGCGCGCCGGAATCGACCCCAGCGCGCGGTTCCTCGCCCGCCTCCGACGAGGGGTCCTCCACCTCGCCCGACGCGGCGAGCATCGAGGAACACCTCACCGGCAAGAAGACATCCGCCACCAGCTCCAGTGCGTCGACGCCCACCCGGGCGACGACGGTCAAGGACGACGGAGAGGAGTCCACAAGCGGTTCCGCGGCCGGTGAGAAGCCGGCCACCGGTAAGCAGACGGCCACCCGCGGCGGCCCGGCCACCGGGCCCACCGCCGAGCCGGAGTCCGAAGCGCCGGACACCGCCGTGCCCGAAACCGCCGGCACCAGCGGGAAGCCGAAGGCATCGAAGGCGCGCGGCGGACACGACGAGGCAGCCGCCCCCGTTGGGGAGTCGGCGACCGGTACCCCGTCCGAGAGCGGTACCCGTGCCGGGACGTCCGGCCGCGGCAAGGGCGCGATCGCCACCGCGTCCGGCGACGGACGGTCCGGCGGGGCCGCGACGGCGACGGCCGCCGCCGCGGGCTCCGGCGGGGACTCCCCCGACGCGGATGCCGGCTTCCCCGGCCGTCCCAAGAAGCCCCTGCTTGCCGGCGCCGCCATGGCGGGGGCCATCCTCATCGCCGTGCCGCTGCTCATCATGGCGACCGGCAAGGACGATGACGACAGCAAGAAGGTGGCCTCGTCCAGCTCCGCCGACACCGTTCTGGACGACGACGGGTCGAAGTCGGGAGCCTTCGTGGCCGAGTCGCCGTCCCCCAAGAAGTCGAAGGCGAAGAAGGACAAGAAGTCGAAGTCCTCCCCGTCTCCGGAGCAGGAGAAGGAGCAGGCCGCGGCCCCGCCGCCGCCACCCAGCCCCTCGGCGTCCGCGAAGGCCAAGGAGAAGGCACGCCCGGCCGTGGGCAAGAAGCCGGCCGGCAATCTGCCGGCCGTCCTGACGCGGGTGCTGA
This sequence comes from Streptomyces sp. NPDC000941, assembly GCF_053599555.1. Classification (NCBI taxonomy): domain Bacteria; kingdom Bacillati; phylum Actinomycetota; class Actinomycetes; order Kitasatosporales; family Streptomycetaceae; genus Streptomyces; species Streptomyces sp. NPDC000941. Next base: position 64,770 of record NZ_JBSFMM010000018.1, on the reverse strand, counting down.
TCAAGAACAACGCGAACGGCACCTGCGTCGACATCCCCGGCAACACCAGCGGCTCTCCCGACGGCCCGGCCGGCCAGGCGTGGTGCAACAGCAGTGCGGACGACAATCAGCTGTGGAACGTGGAGAAGAAGTACAACAGCGCCGGTCCCGGGGGAGCACCCCTGTTCCAGATCCGCAATGTCATGGACAGCATGTGCCTGGACCTGCCCGGTTACGGGGCCGCCGGGAGCGCCCAGAAGGTCACCGAGTTCCCGTGCAACGGCACGACCGACGACAACCAGCTGTGGTGGCTGGACAAGCAGGCGGACGGCCGCTTCTGGATCCGCAACTTCGCCAGCAACAACCAGTGCCTCGACTCGTACACGATGGATGAGTCGCTCGACCTGATCATCTGGCCGTGCGCACCGGAGAATCTCAACAACCACGAGTGGTACTTCACCCGCCACTGAGCCGTCCGGCTCGTCCACGTGTGGCCCCGGCGGTCTCCGCCGGGGCCACACGTGTCAGATCTCGCCCGCCTCTCCGGGCTCGGCCGGCTTCCGTTCCGTCCCGGTCCCCGGCTCCGTCTCCGGCTCCGGGCCGTCGTCCGCCGTCCGAGTCGCCGTCCGCTGATCACCCGTCAGGAAATCGGGCCAGTCCTCGAGCGCCGCGATGTCCGGCAGATCCGTGATGGCGTCCGGCCGATCGTCGGCCCTGCCGGGCTCGGGCCACTCGTTTCCGCCCTCCGCCTCGTATCGTTCCAGGTCGGCCTTGCTCTCCCGCAGCGCGCTCACCGTGACGAGTTGCCCCACCGGGGCGGAGGAGCTGAGGAACAGCACCTCTTTCCCCTCCGGCAGCCTCTCCAGCAGATCCGGCACCAACATCACCTCATGCGGGGGCAGTCTGTCCTCCTCCAGCTCCGGTGATGTCGAGAAGACGGGCACGGCCTCTGTACCGTCCGGTGCGTCGGTCACCGCCAGGCCGCCGTTCTCATCGACGCACACGGCCACCTCGGCGTCGGCGAGCATCAGGGCGAACAGCTCCTCCGAGGCGTATCCGGTGGCGACCAGCCGCACGGCTGCGTCCACGGGGCTGACCGGCGGGGCCCAGCCGTACGCGTCGGGCGAGGGGCGGTACTCGGTGTTCTTCTCCCACTCGACGATCTCGCCGTTCTCGTCGCTGCGCCAGCGCCCGAGGCTCGCCCAGGAGGGCGGGGCTTCGTCCTCGTCACCGTTCCAGTGCCGGTCGATGATGGACAGCCAGTGGTTGGGGGCCACCTTGGCGGCCTTGACGTAGTCCTCGGGCGGCTCCCGGAAGCCCTCCTGGCCCTTGAGCACCGCGCCAGGACCGCCCTGGGGCGCGGACGCGCCCGAGTCCGCGCCGGCGGGACCGCCCGCGGGGTCCGCCTCCGCGGTGTTCTCGCGCTCGTCGTCTGGTGTTCCGGAAGAAGTCGTCATGGGAGGAAACTCCGTCGATGTGCGGGGTGTGCGTTACGTGCGGGGGGCGCGGAATTCCGCGGATCAGCTGGTGGAGTCCAGGCCGGGGGCCGTTCCCCCGGTCTCCCTCTCGGCGGCCTTCCCGTCGGCGGCCTCGTCCTCGGCGGGAGCCGTGGCGGCGGGCGTGGCGGGCGCATTCGCACCGCCGACCGTCGAGGGGCGCACGGGGGCCGGGGGCTCGGGCTCCTCCCCCTCCCAGGCCCCGTTCTCCGCCCGCGTCGTCTCCTCGACCGCCTGCCGCAGTGCGCCGGTTTCCACGGTCATGCTCACCGGTCCCGAGGGGTTGAGGTAGAGCACATGTCCTTCCGGTATCCGGTCCGCGACCTGGATCACCGGCATCAGCTCGTATCCGAAGCGACCGGCCGCGTGCAGATACGTGGGGGAGGTGAAGACGGGGACCACCGACGCACCGTCGGGCGAGGTGGCCGACAACGGGCCGCCACCGGGCCCGAGCAGCACCGCCACCTCCGCGCCGACCAGCAACCGCGGTACGGCCTCACCCGGGCCGTAACCGGTGGCCGCGAGCTGGACCGCCTCGTCCACCGGGTCGGTCGGCGCGGGCCAGCCGAGCGCCTGGGGCGAGGGGCGGTACTCCTCGTTGGCTCGCCACTCCTCGATCTCCCCGTCCAGGCCGGACCGCCACTGGCCCACCACCGCCCAGTTCGGCGGCTCGCCCTCCCCTGACCACGCGGGGTCGACCATGCCCAGCCAGTGGTCGGGAGCCAGCCGGGCTGCCTCCTTGATCTCCTCGGGGACCGGCGGCGCGGCGTCGGCGGCGGCCCCGGCCTCGGCGGTGGAGGTCCCGGCGGCGGTGTTGTCGTTCATGAGCTCCTCATGGGGATGTTAGGTGCGGGCATTCAGGATCTGACGGAGCTTCTCGTCCAGAGAGCCGGACGGCTCCAGACCCCGGGCGCGGAACCAGTCGTCGATCAGGCGCTCCAGCAGTTCGGGGGTGGGGGAGCCGCCGTCGGCGTCGAGTACGGCGTCGGGCCCCAGCGCCACCAGGAGGTCCTGGACGTCCTCCAGGGTGTCACGGTGAGCCGCGAGCCACGCCGCCACCTCCGGGTCGGTCTGCTCGTCCGAGGCACCGTCCGGTCCGATGCCGGTCGGCCAGGCCGTGGCCTCCAGGGCGTGCTCGTCCGGGAACTTGCCGTCCGTGGCCACGTATGTGCGCAGCTCCGCCTCGGTCAGCGGGGCAATGCGCCAGTAGCGGCCCCAGTTGTCGATGTAGTCGAGGTCCGGCGACTCCGGGGTGCCGTCCTCCCGCAGCTGGTCGAGGACAAGCTGCGACCCCCGCATGATCTCGTGCAGGGAGTGGTGGCCGACCGGCAGCATCTCGGCCATCAGCGTGAGCCGTAGCAGCCCCAGGTCGATGTCCAGACCCCATCGGTCCCGCATCGCCACGGCCTGCCGCATCTGACGGTAGGTCGTGCCGGATATGCTCGCCCGCACCAAGCCGCCCTTCTCCTCGGCGGTGCTCTGGGGAGGGCTGCCCATGGCGATGTCCCAGCGGCTCATGCCGGGGATCCACGCAATGCCCTCGTCCGGCATCATCGCGCGCTCGGCGTCGCTGAGCGGGGGCCGGACCTCATCCCGACGCACCGGTGCCCGAAGCGTCCGCTCCATCTCGGCCAGCCGGGCGCGTTGTTCGGGCGTCAGGACGTCCGACCGCTCCTCCAGCTTCTTGAATGCCGTCATCGCCGCCGAGGGCAGCCGGTGGACGTATTCGTCCGCGATCTGCGACGCGGGGGGCAGGGAGATGCCGAGCAGGTCGGAGGTCGTCTCCTGGGCGACATACAGCAGGCCCAGCCGTTCCCGCAGGTTGCCGGACTCGACCACCGCCTCGAGCCGGTCCCGGTCGGTACCCACCACGCCGTCGATCGTGGGGTCGTCCGAGCCGAGTTCGCGCCAGCGGCCTGCCGCCACGGCCCGGTCCCACAGCTCGCGGACCATCACGCCGAGCTGCGCGTTGGCCGCCTCGTGGTCGCCGAGGTACAGGCCGAGCCTCCGCTCGAAGCGCTCGGCCTCCTCGAGGTAACGGATGCGGGCCCGGATCCAGTCCGGTGCCCGCCGCGAGCCGTCCCGGGCCTGGGTCGAGGTCATGTCCCGCAACCGATGGCGCACGGAGTCGGGCGCGGCGGACACGGCCTGCGCCACCCGGCGCAGCCGCGCCGTGTCCTGGTCCTGGTCCGGGCCCTGGTCCTGGTCCTGGTCCTGGTCCTGGTCGGCGGTGTTCCCCACGTCGCCCGGCCCGTCCGGAAGTCCGGCGAGGTAGCGGTCGCCGTCGCGGACGAGGAGGGCGGGCGGTGCGTCCGCGGCGGTGTCGTCGTCCGAGGTGCCGCCGTGGAACGTCACCTGCCCGTCCGGGCCCACCATGGCCAGCTCGACGCCGAGCGCGCGGGTGGCCATCGCCGGAACCACGTCCGCCAGCGCCCCCGGGCCGTTCTCACCTCCGTACGAGGGGTCCCGCAGCAGCAGCCGGAACCGCTTGGCCGGGCTCAGGCCGACGCCCGAGGCCGGAAGCACATCGCCGAGGAGGGCTCCCTCCGTGCGCTGGGAGGCGTCGATCTCCGCACCGATCTCGTCCAGCAGTTTCAACGGGATCATCCGGCCCCCGTCCAGCGGAAGCGGCGTCTCCTGAGGCAGGTCGTCGTCGGTGACGTTCCGCCCCATCCAGTCGCGGAAGGTGCCGGGCGTGTCGATTCCCGCGTCCTGAAGCGCGTCGGGTGCCGCGTACCGGAGGGCGAACAGGAGGGTGTCGGCCAGCCGGTCGCCCTCCCCGGGCGACTCGTGCAGCGCGAAGACCGTGCCGTCGAGTTCGGCGGCGTACGGCCCGGTGCGCCGGTAGGCGCCGCGCGGCGCCGGCTCGCGGGTGCTGAGGGCGGTGTCCTCCCCGGCTGTCTCCGCCTCGTCCGTGTCCTCGTCGTCGCCAAGCTCCACGATCCGCGGCGACGGTTCGTCGTCGGCGTTGTGGTAGGCCGTGGGCGGGTAGGGGGGCATCTCCCGCAGGGTGTAGTCGGCGTATTCCCACCCGGTCTCGGGGTCGGTGGCGATGTCGCGCACCTCGATGTGCACGGCGGAGCCCGGTGCGTAGAGCACCTCGTCCTCGTCGATCCACGGCGAGAAGGGGGTGACCAACCGGCCCGTCGAATGGGGGACGTGCGCCAGCATCGGGTGCCGGTCCTCCACGTCCTCCTCGTCGTCCCGCATGTACTCCATGGCCGTGAACTGGTATTCGGTGGTGCTGCGGAATCGCGGGATGAACATGGTGTCCGCCGTGATGAGCGGCGAATCGCCCGGGGTCTCCGCCAGGCGGCCCGAGGCCCAGCCGCCCCACCACACCGGTCCGTTCAGGGGTGGCAGGATCTCCAGCGCCTCCACCGCCATGTCGACGTGCGCGGCCAGATCGGCGTACAGCCCGTCGGCGGCGTGGTTCACCCGGCGCCGCACCTCGGCGACGGCCGGCCCGTCCGCGTCCGGCCCCAGGTCGACCAGGTCAGCGATCGCCTCGCTCAAGTCGAGGTCGTCCTTCAGCAGCTGCGGCAGGTCCGAGTTCTCACCGACGGCGATCTCCCGTGCGTACTTCCACACCAGCCTCCTGATCATCCAGCGGCCGACCGCCGCACCGAAGCGGCTTCCCGCGACATAGGTCTTGAACAGCGTGTGATCGTCGCCGGTGTAGAGGTACAGCGCGGTCAGGTGCCCGGGGGCCAGGGCCCGGACGGCCGCCCGGCCCGCCTCGCCGAACCGCTCCAGCCACTCCGTGGCGGCCTCGACCCGGTTGTCCTCGGTGTCCATCTGCTGCCCGGCCATCGCGGCGTCCAGCGCCTTACGGATGTCCTCGGGCACGGAGACGCCGTACGGGGAAACGAAGCGCGCCCGGCTGTTGTACATCTGGTGGTGCGGCAGCGGTATGCCGAGGGGGAAGGCACGCTGGGCCCACCGGTGGAGACGTACTCCGTCCCGGTCGACCACGGTGCGCTCCGCTTCGTCGCCCATGCCGAGCCGGTGCGAGGCGCGCAACACCTCGTGCAGGGAGTGACTGTCGCTCAGGATGGACCAGGCCACCAGCCCGGTACGGAAGGCCAGCAGCTCTGTTTCGCTCGCTCCGATCGCCTGGTAGGCCTGGAGCAGCCACAGAGCCGGGCCCGCAGTCCCTCCGACGTACCGGAACCCGCGCGGGTCGTGCGCCGTACGGTACGCGCCCTGCCGGGGGCCCCGGGGCCGCGGCGCCCGCGGCGACTGGAGCCACCCGGGCAGGGTGTGGAGCAGGGAGGTGGACCCTTCGACGGCGTACGCCGCGTTGGCGAACACGGACATCAGGCTGACCAGGGGCGGCCGACTGTCCAGGAACCGGCGTACCGCGCCGGGCTCCCGGAGCCAGGGCTCGGCCCCCGGCCCGTGGAGGAACGCCCGGTCCGCGGCGGCCGGGCCGTGCCGCTGTGCCAGGAACTGGTGCAGCCGGACGACGGCCGTCGCGACGGCTTGAACGGTCCCGAGGTGGGTGGCCAACCTCTCGGCGAGGGTGTACTCGAACCGCGCGCTGAGGTTGCGCCATTCGCGCTGCCCATAGTATGACGCGAATCGCACCGTTTCGGGCAGCCCGGCGACCCGCCATCCGGGCACGGACCAGGGATTGTCCACGCCCGCGGGCGGGCCGGGTTCCGTGCCGGCGGACGGTGGGGGCTCCGGGAGGCCCGGGAGCGAGCCGGCTCCGGCACGGCCTCGCGGGGGGATGCGCAGCCATGTCGTCGGACTGCCGTCAGCGGACTCCAGGAGGTGGATGTCGGCCGTGGCGCCGCCGCCCTCGTCCCGGCCGGGGGTGACCGCCATCCCGCCGGTGTTGATGTACACATCCAGGCCGGTGGCGTCCGCGATGCCCTGCGCCCGGTCGACGGCCCGCGCCAGGGTGTCGGCTTCGGGTACGGCACCGGGGTCACACGCGAGCACCGTGACGCTGGTGAAGCCGGCCGCGGCCAGATCCCCGCCGAGGAGACGCCCCACCATCTCGTCGTCGGCGCCGACGGGCATGTCGTCCCGGCGGACGAGGGCGTAGCCGCCGTCCTTGCCATGGGACGACCAGAAGAACGTGCCGGTACGGCCCGTGGCGGGCAGCGGGCGGCGCCGGGCGACCCGTTCGCCGCCGGGGCCTCGGCTCCACTCGGTGTAGTGCGCGGCCTCGGGCAGATGGCCGTAGGGACGCTCGCGCAGCGCCCAGTCGCGCCGTGAGAACGACGTCTTGCCGACCGTCCGCCCGTCCGCCCGGATCTCCTGGACCACGATCCCGTCCAGGGACCGGGCGGTCTCGTGCCCCTCCCAGGGCGTGTTCCAGAAGTCGGGCTCCGGGTAGGCCGGGGCCGGGGCTTCGGAGGGCGTCGGCGGGGCGGCGAGCGCCCGGCTGGTGGCGGCGGTCTCGGCGAGCAGGACGTGTTCGTAGCGGCGGCCCGTCTCCGGATCCGTACGGATCGAGCGGCGGAGCACCGTGAAGTCGGCCGGGTCGGGATAGACCACCGGCTCGTCCTCCGGGTCCGCGGCGAAGACCGAGACATCGCGGCCCGAGGAGCGTTCCACCTCGAAGACCACCGGGTGCCCGCCCGCCGGCGGATCGCCGTCGGACCACAGTTTGTCCAGCGCGGTCTCCTCCGTGCGCCGCGCCACGTGGAACGGGGAGGTGGAGACCCCGTCCAGCGACCTGGGCAGTTCGGTGCCGTCGGGGCCGGAGGGGAGGTCGCCGGGCAGCCAGGCCGTCCACCACGCGGGGGCATTCACCGGAGGCAGCCGGTCGAGTGCCTCGGAGCCGAAGGCGGTGTGCAGGGGCACGTCCGCCTGGATACGGGCGGCCAGTTCGCCGATCCGCTGCCCCATGGCGGGGACCAGCGCGGCCAGCCGCTCGGAGCGGTCGGGAGCGGACTCGGGAATCGCCTTGGCCTGTGCGGCGAGGCCGCGGAAGCCGGGGTCGTTCATCAGCACGACGGGGAAGGCGAGGCGGCCGCCGCGGAGTTCGCCGGCGGCGACGGACTGGGCCGACGCCACCGGGTTGGGCCTGCCCAGAAGTGCGGCGTCCGGACCGCCCAGGAGGTGGAGGGCGGTGATGTGGGCGCGGTCCAGGCCGCCGAGGGGCGAACCGCCGTGGCGCCGCTGCCAGTCGAGCAGCGCCTCCTCGCGTCCCAGCAGCCCTTCGGGGTCGAATTCCCCGGAGAGCAGCCGCTCACCGCGTCGTATGGCGTCGATGAGACCGTCGGGCGCCGTGCCGGCTCCCGTGCCGTACAGGCGCCGGTGCGGCAACCGCAGGTCGCCGGCGAGCTCTTCGGCGCCGGGGCGGGTACGAGGGGTCAGGGCATCGTCGGCCCATTGGTGGAGGTGGACCGCGTCACCGAGGGCCGCGGCACGCTCGGTGGTGTCCCCGAGGCCGAGAGTGTGGGAGGCGAGAAGGACCTCGATCAGGGAGTGGCGGCCCATGGACAGCTGCCAGCCGATGACGGCCTCCCGGAAGGCCATGACATCGGCCCGTCGCACGCCGGACAGCCGCGAGTAGCGCGACAGCGCGTCGCGGGCGACGTCGGCGGGGCCATGGCCCACGGGGAAGCCCCGGTCGCGGTGGAACTCCCGGTACCAGTTGCCCTCGCGGTCCAGCGGCGCCGGGGGCCTGAACCAGACGGAGAGCCCCGTACCCCTCGCGTAGGCGTCCATCAGCTCCGGCAGCCCGGCGCCGCCGTCGGGGTCCAGCAGCCGCCGCAGGGCGGCGTCGAGGTCCACGCCTGCGTCTTCGTCGGAGGTGGGGAAGAACATCGACGCGGCTTCCGCCTCGCCGAACCGGCCGATGACAAACCGGTGGGCGGCCCGCACCGCCGCGCGGGCAGCGGCGATGACCCGCGGATCCCCGGCCAGGGCGCGGCCCAGCGCCCGCTCCCAGTCGCGGGCGGCCTCCGCCCAGAGCGGGTCGGCGTACACCGCGGCGAAACGGTCGGCGTGCCGTGACGGATCGCGCGGCGCCTCGTCCTCGGTGCCGTCCTCGGCGCGCGGGGTGCGGATCAGCCACCGGGGGGCGGGCTGCCCCGGATCGTGTTCGAGTTCCAGCCCGTGGCGCGGGTTCGCGCGCTCGCCCCGGTCGTAGGTATCGCTGGGAGCCGTGGAGCCGACGACATCGTGCCCCGAGCGGTCGGCCATCCGCTGGGCCAGCGGCCCGGCCCCGGCGGGCGAGCCGAAGACGACGAGCGCGGCGTTCTCCCCGGCGGCGGAGTCGCGCAGCAGCTCGCGCAGGAAGCTGCCGACCTGTCCGGCGGTGGCGAGCTTGGATCCGTAGCGGGAGCCCACCTGGACCAGCCGCCCGTCGCTGGGCGCGGCGAAGAACAGGGAGCCTCGGCTCCAGGGCACGGGGACGCGGTCGTCCTCCCACTCCTCGGCCTCGGTGTCGTAGTACTTGAAGTAGGTGAGGACGGGCAGGTTGGCGAGCGCGTGGTGGCGCTCCGACCACTCCTGCGCCGTGTAGCTGGTGACGCCGGACCAGGTGCCGTCGAGAGCGATGACGGGACGGGTGAGGATCTCCCGGTCCCACGGCTCGGGCGCGGGCCGGGCCGGCATCTCACGCAGGATCACGTGCACGTGGCTACGGCCCAGCGAGGCGTCGTAGCGGACCTCGCGGGACACCTCCTCGAACCGGGTCTCCTCCGGGAACATCGCCTGCCGCGCCTCAGGCGTCCGGCTGAACGGCGCGATGTCCCGCGCGGAGGTCCGGCGCACCTCGTACAGGACCGGGTGGCTCTCCCCCTGTGGCGGGCGGCCCGACACCATGCGCAGCCCGACGCTCCGCGAGGCCGAGGCGAGGTGGAAGGCGGGCTTGGTGAGGGCGACTCCCGCCATGCCCGTCCCCTGGGCCTCCTCCAGGGTCCCGGGTTCCCAGGCGGACCAGTACACCGGCGCGTCCACCGCCGGTAGCAGGTGCAGGGCTTCGCGCGCCATGCGCCGCAGGACGGCCAGCTCCCCGCGCATCCCGGCCGCCAGCTCGACGGCGCGCGCCACGGCCCGCTGACCGATCTGGGCCAGTGCGGCAGCCCGGTTCGGGACCAGCGGCGGCACACTCCTGGCCTGCCGCACCAGGGCCCGCAAGCGCGGGTCGCGCAGCAGCGTCAGCGGGAACGCCTGCTCCGGAGCACCGTGGGCGACGCGCTGATGGACCATCGTGCCCACGGCCTGGCGCAGCCGGTCCAGTGACTCGGGGCCCGTGGTGAACCGTGGGTCGGTCAGCGCGCCGTCGGGGCCGCTGATCAGATAGAGCGCGGGGACGTGCGCCGCGGTGACATTGCGCAGCAGCGCCTGGCTCTCATGCCGCAGCAGCCAGGCGCGCAGCGCCTGGCGCCGCTCCCGGGCCGCCTCGCCCGTGGGCCACGGCAGCGTCCGCAGGTCCTCGGCACTCCAGGTGCTCCCCTCCAGACCGGCGAGCTCGGTGATGGCGGCGGGCTCGGCCGCGTTGCCGGTGATCCAGGGCGCGAGCCAGGCGGTGCGCTGCTGGTACATCCGCTGGTGGGGCAGGCGCAGCCGCTCGCGCAGGGTGCCGTCGTCGGCGAACTCCCGGCGCAGTTCGGGCTCGGAGTCGAGGCGCTTTTGGGGCGCGAAGACGGCGTCGGCCCAGGCGTACAGCCGGGCCGCCTCGACGTCCCCCGGCTCGGGCTCGGCATCGTCGCGCACCCCGGCCGACTGGGCGGCCTCCAGCACCTCGGCCAGCGAGTGCTCGCCGAACATCAGACGGGCCGCCAGCAGGGCGTTGCGCAGCCCCAGCAGCAGGGCGGGGTCGGTGCCCGGCAGGTTCCGGAACGCGTGGAGCAGCCATTGCGTCCCTTCCGCGTAGCCGTCGCCGACTCCGTGGCCCAGCCGGTCGTGCCGGTCCTTGTACCAGTGGTCCGAGCGCTTGTGCGGGTGCGCGTCCTTGACCATGGTGAGCTGGTTTTGGACGTTCAGCTCGGGGCGGGTCCTCCACAGCCGGTTGAGCGAGTACACCCCGTCGCCCGAGGGCGCGTACCCGGCGTCGACGAGCGCGAGCACGAGCGTGCGCACGTTCGTCGTCGCGTCCTCGTCGAGCAGGAGGTCGATCTGCGCCTGCGGGTCGTCCGCCTCGGACATCTCCGGGAAGAAGGCGGACGCCGCCGCGCGGGCGCCGAGGTGGTGCGACAGATAGGTGTACAGGATGCGGACAGCCGCGCGCGCCGCGTCCAGCACGGCGGGGTCGTGGGCAAGCACCTCGCCCAGGGCCCTTTCGTACTCCCCACTCAGCTTCCACCAGCGCGGATCCGCGTAGAAGGAGCGGAGGATCTGCTCGTCGCCGTCGACCGGGTCGGCCGCGGGCCTCGGCGGCGCCGGCCAGTGGCCGCTGCTCTCCTTGACCACGGAGTACGCGTACTTCTGGCGCTTCGACCTATTGACGTATGTGCGAATGGTCCGGTTTTGGGTGAGGAAGAAGGTACCGGGCGGATAGAGGGCCTCCGACTCGACGGAGTAGGCGGAGAACATGGCGATCTCTTTGCCCGTCGAGTCGGGAACCTCGAACACCCCACGGTGGGTGTTCGACGGCGCGAGCCTCTTGGACAGTGCAAAGTCCATGGCTTCGCTTTCATCCATGGAGGTGCTGCGGAAGAACGGCACCGAGATCAGAGCGCCGTTGTACAAGGGAGAGTTGGTCGCCGGTCGGGCCAGTGACCCGGGCACGCCCCGGTCGCCCCACCAGACGGTACGCCGCACCGGGGGGAGCAGTTCCAGAGCTTCGACGGCCATCTCGATGTGCAGCTTCAGCTGGGCGTGGAGCCCGTCGACGATCCTGTCGAGCCTACGGCGCAGCCGCGACAGTTCGGGGCTGGGGTCCAGGTCGGGGTCCACGTCGGACAGGTCCAGCAACGCCTGGAACACCTCCCCGAAACCCCGCTGAGTCCGCAGCGTCAAGGGAACGAAGTTCTCCCATTCCGCCGCGTTGTAGACACCGCGCCTGACCAGCCTCCAGGCGACGGAGCGCAGCAGCCACCGGCTCGCGTGCCGTCCGAACCGCTCACCGTTCAGGAGCGCTTTCATGAGCCGGTAGTCGGACATGCTGTAGATGTACAGGGCGGTGATGTGGCCCGGGGCCATCCTCCGCAGCGCGGCCCGGCCCTCCGCGCCGTACCGTGCCAGCCACTCTCGTGCCACGTTCATGCGTTCCTCGTCGGGGAACGTCGAAGGGCCGGGGGAGAGAAGGGCGTCGACCATCGCCAGCAGGTCATCCGGGACGGCGAGTTCACCGATCGCCTCGCGGGGATAGTGCACGCCTTCGCTGTACAGCGCCACGTGGGGTGCGCGCAGACGGTTGATGAGAGCGATGCCCTGGGGGTTCTGCGGGATGTGCTGCCAGGGGACGAGGTGGTCCCTGACCCAACCGTGCATACGGGCGGCGTCCCGGGCCGTCGCGAGGCGCTCCTCCGCCCCGCCCAGACCGATCAGGTGCGAGGACCGCAGGACCTCGTGGAGGGACTGCAGACCCGCCGGGACCGTCCAGGCGATCAGTGCCGCGCGGAAGGTGCTCAGCTCGGCGGGGGTGGCTCCGAGCTCATGGGTGCTCTGAAGCAGCCACAGCGCCGGCCCGTTCACACCTCCCACCTGTCGGAAGCCTCGGGCGTCGTGCCGCTGCCAACTCGCATGGTCCGCGGGGTTCAGCCTCGGCACGGGCTGTCCGACGTAACGAATCCTGCCGGGCAGGGCGCGGCTGATGGTCGCGGGGCTGTCGGCGTTGGCGAAGACCGCGTTGGCGTACGCCGACATCAGCTGGGGCAGGGTGGCCGTGGCGCCCGGTCCCAGCAGCTGCGCGAGGGGGCCGCCCGGTGCCGCCCACATCGGGTCCTGCGGTGGGAAGAGCGCCTGGGTGGCCGCCGCCTCCCCGTACCGCTGGGCGAGGAACTGGTATGCGCGGCCGAGTATCTGGCGCACCGTGGTGACCATATCCGGGTGCCCGGCCAGGAGCTGGGCCAGCGCGAACTCGAAGTCGAGGCTCTTTTGGCGCCAGTTGGCGTTCCCGTAGTACCCGGTGAAGCGAGGAGTGTCAGGCGCGCCGGTGACCCGCCAGGACGGGATCTGCATGAGCGAGTCGAGGTCGCCGTCGAACTCGTTGCCGGACTCGGATGCCTCGTCGGACTCGGATGCCTCGCCGGAGTGGGAATCGAGGTCCATGTCGCTGTCGGCGTTGATCAGTCCGGAGGCCGGGTAGTCGGCCGCGATCGGACGTCCGGTGTCCGAGGCCGGTGCGTCGGTGGCCGGCCGGCCGGCGGGATACGCCGTCACCCACCCCGTGGCCCGCCCCTCGGCATCCTCCAGCGCGTGGATCAGCGCCGGACCACCATCGCGCCCGCTGGTCACCGCGGCACGGCCCACCTCCAGATGAACCGGCAGGCCCACCGCGTCCGCCAACCGCTGCGCCCGCGCCCTGGCCTCCTCCACGCTCCCGGGCACATCGCCAGGACCACACGCCAGCACCGTCACGCTACGGAAACCACGACCCCGCACACTCTCCAGCAACCGCCCCGCGTACGACCCGTCATCCCGCCGGACGCCGCCACCCTCCTCGGCGAGTGCCAGCCCCTCGGCCCCACCATGCGAAGCGAAGAAGAACGTCCCCCCGGCAGCCCCGCCACCCGGCAACGCCCGGTGCGTCGCCACCGGCCGGCCCTCAGCGTCACGCTCCCACGACACAAAACCCGTCGCACCGTCCAACCGCGCGTACGCGTCCCGCCGCACCGCCCAGTCCGCGTCATCGAACGACGCCACACCGATGACCCTGCCGTCCGCTCCACGAATCTCCCGCAGCACAGGCGTGCCGGTGTCCGTGTCACCGTCCGCGTCGGAGTCCATGTCGATGTCGATGTCGGACATCTCGGCGTCGGACATCTCGGCGTCGGAGGAACCGAGGTCGAAGAGGTCGTCCGCGACGGCACCACCTTCGCTCAGCACCTCGGGAAAGGGGTGGACCCGTGAGGCCGCGGAGCGGCCGTCCGGCAGCGGAGTGGCCTCCTCGACCGTCTGGCTCTCGTACGAGCGGCCCGTCCTGTCCCCGTCGACCCGCCGTCGGCTGATGATGTCGAACCTCATGCCCGGCGGATACAGCGCCTCGTGCTCCATCGGATACGCGAAGAAAGGGGCGCCTTCCCGAGCCGTCGAGTTCCTGACCTCGACCATCTTGCGGTGCGAATGCTGGGGAACCGACCTGTTGTCCAGTGCGAAGTCCCGTGCCGCCTCGACCCGAAGCGAGGTGCTGCGGAAGTACGGCAACTCGATCGTCTCGGCGCCGTAGACCGGGCCGTTCACCGAGGGCCGGTCCAACGGCCCCGGCGCCCCCCGGTCGCCCCACCAGACGTTCCGCCCGACCGGCGGCAGGATCTCCAGCGCCTCGATCGCCATGTCCACGTGCAGCTTGAGCTCGTCGTAGAGCCGGGCGGCGATGGCGTCCAGCCGGCGCCGGGGACGGGACAGCTCCGGGCTCGGTGTCTCCAGGTCCGCCAGCTCACTCAGCTCGTCGAACGCCTCCAGCAAAGAAGGATGACTGAGCAGTACGAGCGGAAGCTCGTCGGGATCTTCCATCAGTACCGCGTCGCGCACCAGCCTCCATGTGGTGAAGCGCACCAGGTGTCGGCCCATGCCCGGGCCGAACCGCTCACCGTTGAGCAGCGCCTTCATCAGCCGGTAGTCGGGACCGCTGTAGAGGTACAGGGCCGTGATGTGGGCGGGGGCGAGCCGCTTGAGCGCCTCGATGCCGCGGCTTCCGTAACGGTCCAGCCACTTGGACATGGCCTCGAGCCTGTCGGTGGTCGCGGGCGGCAGTGTGCCGGCGAGCGCGGCATCGACCATGGTGACCAGGGCATCAGGCACATCCACCGTATTGGTGAGCACGGCCGGGAACGTCATACGGTCGTCGTACACGGCCTGGTGCGGCGGGATCAGGGCGGAGAGCCGGCGGTCGGCGGGGTCGAGCCGGAGCAGTCCGCCCTCCGCGATGTGGTCCCGCGCCCAGCTGTGCAGCCCGGCGGCGTCGCGGCCCGTGGCGGCCCGCTCGTCCGGGTCGCCCATGCCGATCAGGTGGGAGGCGCGCAGGATCTCGTGCAGGGATTGCAGATCGGTCGGGATCATCCAGGCGGTCAAAGCGGTGCGGAACACCGGCAGCGTGGACGGCGGCAGGCCGAGCGCGGCGAACATCCGCAGCAGTCGCAGCGCGGGGCCGCGTTCGCCGCCCACCCGGCGGAAGCCACGGCTGTCGTGCACGGCGCGGTAGGCGCTGTCCGCCGGGTGGAGCCGGGATCCGCGGCCGAGCGCGGACAGCGCCCGCTCGACCTGGGAGGGCATCCCCGGACCGGCGTACGCGGCGTGGAGGAGGGCCCTCATCAGCCCGTCCAGCGCCTCCGGCCCCGGGGGCGCGTCGAGCAGCCGTTCCAACTCGGCAGCCGGGTTCTCCGGCATCGTGTCCGGGGCGAAGAAGGCGCGCAGCGCCCGCTCTTCTCCGTTGCTCTCGGCGAGCTTCTCGAACACGCCGCGCACCGCCAGCCCGACCACCTCGGCGAGTTCGGGGATGTCGCTCAGCGCCTCGGCGAGGGTGTCCTCCCAGTCGACGCTGCGCTGCCGCCACTCACGGTCCCGGTAGAAGCCCGTGAACCGCGCCGTGCCCGCGGCGTCGGCCGGCTGCCAGGCCGACACCGCCCAGGCCGCTCCCCCAGCGGCGTCGATGCGCTCGATTTCCTCCGGGGTGGCGTCCCGCACGCTGCCCGTGACGTTGAACTGTTCGCGGGCCGGATAGCCGACCGCGACGCGATTCCCGGTTCCCGTGCCCGGGGCCGGTACCTCGGGGCCCGACCAGCCGTCCGGATACTCCGTCACCCACCCCGTGGCCCGCCCCTCGGCGTCCTCCAGCAGATGCGGCAGCCCTTCGGACACCGCGGCACGGCCCCCGCCCAGATGAACCGGCAGCCCCGCCTGGTTCGCCATCCGCTTGGCCCGTGCCCTGGCCTCCGCCTCGCTCCCCGCCACATCGCCGGGACCACACGCGAGCACCGTCACGCTGCGGAACCCACGACCCCGCGCCGACCGCAGCAACCGCCCCGCGTACGAACCGTCATCACGCCGGACGCCGCCGTCCTGGGTGACCAGCGCCAGCCCCTCGGGCCCACCGTGCGACGCGAAGAAGAACGTACCGCCGGCCCTGCCGCCACCCGGCAACGTCTGGTGGGTCGCCACCGGTCGGCCCTGGCCGTCACGCTCCCACGACACGAACCCCGTCGCACGGCCCAACCGGGAGTACTGCTCGCGGCGCACCGCCCAGTCCGCGTCGTCGAACGACGCCACACCGATGAGCTCGCCGTCCTCCCCGTGAATCGGGCGCAACACCGGCGCGGGTTGCGGACCGATGCTGAACAGGTCATGGGACAGCCAGAGTTGGCGGAGCGGCGGAGCGGCGCCGTCGGAGGGTTGGTCTCCGGGCGGCGTGGCCTCCTGGACGGTCATGGACTCGTGCGGGACCGTCCGCTGGTCACCGGGAACGACGCCCCGGTGGGTGAGGTGGAAGAACGCACCCGGCGGATACGTCGCCTCCGCCTCCGACAGGGAGGCCACGAAGGGAGTGATCACCCGCGCCGTCGAGTTCGGAACATGCACCAGAGCGGGGTGCGAGCCCTGGGGCGGGCGCTTGCTCCACGTCATGAACTCATGTGCCCGGGCGCGCACGAGCGATGTGCTGCGGGGGAACGGCATCGTGATCGTGTCCCGGCCGTACACCGGCCCGTCCACCGGCGGCCCGCCCAGCGGACCCGGCACCCCGCGGTCGCCCCACCAGACGTCACGCCCCACGGGCGGAAGGATCTCCAGCCCCTCGATCATCATGTCGACGTGCAGCGGCAGCTGGTCGTACAGCCAGTCGGCCATCGCATCCGAGCGCTCCCTCAGCTCGGCCACCTCGGGGCCCGGCTCACCCAGGTCCGATTCGGCCCGCATGTCGTCGAAGAGCTCATCGAGGTCGGGATGGTTGCGGAGCATCATCGGCAGAAAAGCGGGCGCGTCCATCTCCACCGCGTGCCGGGTCAACGACCAGACGCTGGAGCGCAGCAGACGACGGCCCATCCCCGAGCCGAGACGCTCACCGTTGAGGTACGCCTTCACCAGCCGGTAGTCAGGCCCGCTGTACAGGTGTATGGCCGTCAGGTGGGCCGGTGCCAGGCGCGCCAGAGCCTGCATACCCGCGTCACCGTACTCGCGGAGCCAGTCGTGGAGTGCCCGCTCCCTTCGGGTGCCGGACGGCAGATTCCCGGTGAGCGCGGCGCCGGTCAGCCTCACGAGATCGCCCGGGAGATCCAGCTCGCTGGGGGTGATGTCCGCGCTGTACGTCATCCGCTCGCCGTACAACCGGCGATGCGGCGGGATCAGATGACCGTGAGGATCGAACCTGTGGAAGCCTGCGCTCCGTGCGGAGTCCGCCACCCAGTTGTGGAGCCCGGCTCCGTCGCGCAGCACGGCGCCGCGTTCTTGGGCGTTCCCCAGGCCGAGCAGGTGGGAGGCGCGCAGGATCTCGTGCAGCGACTGCACATCGGCCGGGATCATCCAGCCGATGAGCGCGCCGCGGAACGCGAACAGTTGGGCAGGCGACGCACCGAGCGCGGCAAAGGTCTGCAACAGCCGCAGCGCGGGGCCATCCTCACCGCCCACCCGGCGCAAACCACGGCTGTCGTGCACCTCACGGTACGCACTGCCCGGGGCGTACCGCGCCCGGCGGCCCACCGGACGGGACAACGCCTCGGCGAGCTCGCGCGGCAGCCCCGGACCGGCGTACGACGCGCGGGTGAGCGCGGCCATCAGCTCATCCAGCGCGAGCGGCCCCGGCGGCAGCGTGCGCAGCCGCTCCAGCGCCGCCGCGGGGTTCGCCGGAACCGCGGTCGGCGGGAAGAAGGCGCGCTGCGCCGCGGCCTCGCCGTGGCGCGCGGCGAGCTCCTGGTACATGCGGAGCACGGCATCACGAGCGGTCTCGGTGAACGCGCCGACCTGGCCCATGTACCCCGCGAACACGAACTCCATGGCCACGCTGCGACGACGCCACTCACGGTCCCGGTACAGCCGCGCGAACCGCACCCTGCCCGGCGATCCGGCCGGCCTCCAGGACGACACCGACCAGCCCGGACCGTCGTCGGAGGCAGCGCTCTGCGGGTCGGCCGCGGCCACGGGTGTGGCGTTGACCTGGGCGGGAGCCGGGTACGTGGCGGTGGTCCCGGGAGTGCCGGTGTCCGGGGCCGGGGCCGCTGCCGGAACCGGCCAACCGGCCGGATACGCCGTCACCCACCCCGTGGCCCGCTTTTCGGCATCCTCCAGCAGATGCACCTGCCCACCACCGGACACCGCGGAACGGCCCACCTCCAGATGAACCGGCAGGCCCGCCGCGTCCGCCAACCGCTGCGCCCGCGCCCTGGCCTCCTCCACGCTCCCGGGCACATCGCCAGGACCACACGCCACCACCGTCACGCTACGGAAGCCACGGCCCCGTACCCATTCGAGCAGCCGCCCCGTATACGACCCGTCATCCCGCCGGACGCCGCCACCTTCCTCGGCGAGTGCCAGCCCCTCGGCCCCACCATGCGAAGCGAAGAAGAACGTCCCCCCGGCAGCCCCGCCACCCGGCAACGCCCGGTGCGTCGCCACCGGACGCCCGTCAGCGTCACGCTCCCACGACACATAGTCCGTCGCCCTGTCCAATCGCGCATAGCGATTCCGCCGCACCGCCCAATCCGCGTCATCGAACGACGCCACACCGATGACCCGGCCGTCCTCCGCGCGAATCTCCCGCAGCACCGGCGCGGGCCGCTCCGCCTCCTCGGCGGTGTCGGCCGCCCGGCCGATGTGGAACAGGTCCATCAGCGCGCCGAGTTCACGGACCGATGGAATGGAGCGGTCGGAGGCGTCGCCCATGGGCGCAGTGGCCTCCTCGGCGACCATGGCCTCGTACCGCTGCCTGTCGGCGGGCGTTCCGGTGACGCTCCGGCGGGTGATGCCGAAGGTCGCACCCGGCGGATACACGGCCTCCGTCTCCGACAGGAAGACCACGAACGGGCTGATCTCCCGAGCCGTCGACCCCGGAACGTGCACCAGACCAGGGTGCGAGCCCTCGGGCGCCCTCTTGCTCCGGGTCATGAACCCATGTGCCTGACCATGGAGCAGCGATGTGCTGCGGAAGAACGGCATCGTGATCGTGTCCCGGCCGTACACCGGGCCGTCCACCGGCGGCTCGTCCAGCGAACCCGGCACGCCGCGGTCGCCCCACCAGACATCGTCGTTCACCGGAGGCAGTATCTCCAGCGCCTCGATCGCCATGTCGATGTGCAGCGGCATCTCGGCGTACAGCCGGTCGGCCATCGCGTTGAGCCGCATCCGCAGCCGGGACACGTGGGGGCTCGACGCCCCGAGGTCCGGCACGGCCCTCATCTCGTCGAACAAGTCCTCAAGATTGGGCTGCTTGCGCAGCATCATCGGAAGGAAATCGGCTTGGTCGACCGCCGCCGCCCTCCGGGTCACGGACCAGACGCTGAGGCGCACCATGCGACGGCCCATCCCCGAGCCGAGTCGCTCACCGTTGAGGAACGCCTTCATCAGCCGGTAATCGGGGCCGCTGTAGAGGTGCAGGGCCGTCATGTGGGCGGGGGCGAGCCGGTCCAGAGCTTGCCTGCCCCTGGGGCCGTAGTGGCGCAGCCAGCCCTGGAGCACGGCGCTCCTGCGGGTGACGGACGGCGGGAGACCGGCGAGCGCGGAGTCGACCATGGACTCGAGATCGTCCGGAACGTTCAGCGCGCTCGGAGTGGACCGCCGGTCGTACCTCATCCGCTCGCCGTACAGCGCGCGATGAGGCGGGGTCAGCTGGTCGAAGAGAGCATCGTCGGGGCCGAGGCGCCGAAGACCGGCCCCCTTGGCTGCCTCCGCCGCCCAGTTGTGGAGCCCCGCGGCATCACGCATGGTGACGCTCCGTTCTCCCGCGTCACCCATGCCGATCAGGTGGGAGGCGCGGAAGATCTCGTGCAGCGACTGCAGATCGGCCGGAATCATCCAGGCCATGAGCACGCTGCGGAACGCGAGCAGCTCCGCGCGAGACGCGCCGAGCGCGGCGTAGGCGCCCAGCAGCCGCAGCGCGGGGCCACGCTCACCGCCCACCCGGCGGAAACCGCGGCTGTCGTGCACGGCACGGTAGGCGCTCCCCGGCGCGTAGCGCGCACGGCGGCCGACCGGCCGGGACAGCACCTCGGCGAGTTCGGACGGCAGTCCCGGACCGGCGTACGCCGCGTGGGTGAGCGCGGTCATCAGCTCATCGAGCGTGAGCGGCCCCGGGGACAGGGTACGCAGCCGCTCCAGCGCGGCCGCGGGGTCGGCCGGAACGGCGTCATGGGGGAAGAAGGCACGCGCCGCCGCGGCCTCGCCGTGGCGCGCGGCGAGTTGCTCGTACATGCGGAACGTGGCGTCGCGGGCGGACTCGGTGATCGCGCCGACCCCGCTCACCACCCCGGCGAGCGCGAACTCCAGGGCCACGCTGCGCCGACGCCACTCACGGTCCCGGTACAGGCTCGCGAACCGCACCATGCCCGGTGATCCGGCCGGGCGCCAGGACGACACCGACCAGCCCGGACCGTCGTCGGGGGCGGTCTCGGCATCGGCGTCGGGGGCCTCCTGGTCGGCCGCGGACACGGGGGTGGCATTGATCTGGACGGGGGCCGGGTAGGCGATGCCGGATCGCTCGTCCCGTTCCCCGGAGCCGTCGTCGGCCGTGCCGGGCGTGAAGTGGAACGTCCCGATGGTGTCGCGCCGGGCCTGCGGCTGCGGCCAGGACGTACGAGCCGGGGACTGTGTGGTGGTGGGGGTTGTGGCGTCGAAGATGGTGCGAGGGCCCGACGAGGCCGATGGCTGGGTGAGCGACTTCGGCGGCTTCCGGGTGGTCTCGGTCCAGTGGCCCGGGGCCTGGGTGGCCGGGTCCAGGAGAGCGACGATGTTGAGCGGTGCCGACGGATCGGCGGCGGTCAGCGCGAGGGGCGCGCTGTAGCTGAAGGCGGGACGGCCGGTGCGCTGGGAGAACCGCTGCGCCACCTCCGGCCTCAGGGCGCCGGGACCTGAGGTCAGGAACAGAACCGGTTGTACAAGGTTGGCTCTGCGCATACTCGGTTCCACACTCAGCAGTGCCAGGAACTCGTCGTCGGACACTTCGATCGGAGGCCCGCCGGGCAGGTACAGGACCACGTTCCCGGCCTGATTCACGTGAACCAGGTTGAGGATGGGGTCGGGCAGTCCCGGTCCGACCCATTCCGGCTGGACCTGTTGGGTGGTGGTCCCGCCCGGCCCCTGCGTCATCTGCTCCACGCTGCGCCAGTTGACCCCCGCAGGCGCTGGCGTGTCGCTCCAGTTGGCGCCCTGTACCACCTGCCCCTGCCTCAGCAGCTTGGACTTGACGAAGGCAAATCCCTTCAGGTGGAAGGCCGCCAGCACGTTGCGGTCGGTGACGTCTACGCCCTGGGCGAGAGCCTTGGCGGTCAGTGTCCAGATTTTTTTCTGCTTCGGCAGGTCCCACGGGTCCGCGTCGGTCAGGTGGAGCACACTGCGGCCGTGTGCTTCCCGGTCCGCCGGCGGTATCTCGTTGAACAGCATCTTCGCGGCCCGGACCATCGCCCAGAGAGTGGACGCCACCTGCCCCGGGCTCGCCGTCGCCCCGGCGGGCAGCCCCTGAACGGAACTCAATATGGCCTCGCCCGACGTGGCGAGCTCATTGAGCGTCACCGTCAGAGCCGGCGCCGGCACCTCCGTGCTGAGCCGCGCATTGGGATCCGCGGCGACACGGCCCCGGGCGAGGTCCAGGAGAGACTCGTAGGCGGCGGCATCCGCGATCCTCCCGCTGTGCTGCTGGGCGTAGAACGCCAGCATGTCCTCCCGCAGCGGGGTGACTCCGCTGAGCGCCGGGTCGTTCGCGCGCATCGTCTCCAGCGCGCCGATGCCGCTGAGCAGCCGCTCGTACCGGCCGCCCGGCGTGCCACGGTCGTTCTCGACGTCGTTGCCGAAGACGCCTCGCAGCCCTCGCACCAGCCGCAACGCGGTCGCACGAGTCTCCGCCGGCACCGAACCCGGACCCTTGTGCAGACCCGCGTCACGCGCCAGCCCGTCCAGCTCATGATCAAGCGGCTCAGGCCGGAACGTGACACGCCGCCCCCTCTCCCCATTGACCGCGGCGGTCATCACACGACTGGTACTCCCTATACCGGTCGATCTGGTGGTCGCCTTGGTTTCCAGCCTGCTCTCGTTGGCGACATGCTGACCGAGCGGGACGTCAGCCCAAGGATCGTCGACGTGGGGCACGGGCTGGTTCACGCCATGCGACTGACGCGGGTCGGCGTCCGAGGCGCTGTAGCAGACCTCCAGGCCCAGCCGGTGCCCCTTGGGCAGCTGGCGCACCTCTCGCAGCCCGGCGATGTAACGCGCGGCGTCCTGCTTGCCCAACCGCACGGTCCGGCCGTCGCGGAGCGCGAGCGCCATCAGGCCCGGACTTCCGTGTGCGGTGAAGAGGTAGACCGCCGGATCAGGGGTTATCTCCTCGATCTCAACGTCCTGGCGGCCGGAACCAGCCGGAATCTCGTGCACGAGCCGCCGCATGTCGAGGTACGACTTGAACGCTTGCTCCGACCTCCGCAAGCTCTCGCCGTCCCGCGCCGAGATCCGGCCGAACCGCTCGTGATCCTCGGAGACCAGGGGCCGGGTGTCCACGTCGCTGTCCCGGAACTTCGTCCCGTCCAGCGCCGTCCACTCCCGGTCCTCGAACGGCAGCGTCGTGGCCAGGGGATCGTAGGGTGCCCAGAGACCGAACGCCTTCTTCGCGTCACGGTCGACCAGCACCGGAAGATGCGCGTCCCCCGACCCGTCACCGACCAGCCGCCCCTCACCGCTGGGACCCACCACCCGCCGGCCCAGCAGGTCCGCCAGCAACTGAAGATCCAGGGACCGCTGCGCGAACGGCACAGCCAAGAGCACCGGCACGTTCTTCGGCAACCGCGCCAGCTCGGGGTCGGCGGCCAGCACATCGGCCAGCGCCTTTGTGTCCAGCACCCGGCCGCCGGAGACACGCACCCCGCCGGGGTCGCCGTCCGCAGCGACGACATACGTCGAATCCGGCCACGGCGCGTCCTCCTCCGCGACGACCCTCGCCGGCGCACCCAGCCGGGTCTCCATCAGACCCACCCGCCCGGGCCGCACCCGGTTCACCGGCTTGCCCGTCCAGTTCCGCCCCTGCCCCGCACCCGACGGACCCGCCATCAGGGTCTGCGCGGACAGCAACGGATCGGTTCCGTCCGAACCCACTTGCTGTGCGGCGGCCGGGTCTGCCGGGTCTGCCCGGTCGGGCGCGTTCACGATGCTGGTGGGGCCCGAGGACTCCACGGGCGGCGACTGCCGGGTGGCCTTGATCCAGTGGCCCGGGGCCTGGGTGGCCGGGTCCAGGAGAGCGACGATGTCGAGCGGCGCCGACGGATCGGCGGCGGTCAGCCTGAGAGGCGCGCTGTAGCCGAAGGCGGGACGGCCGGTGCGCTGGGCGAACCGCTGCACCAGCTCCGGCCTCAGGGCCCCGGGACCGGAGGTCAGGAACACCACCGGAGTGCCCAGGGGCGTTGTGCGCAGCGCCGGGTCGAGGTCCAGCAGCGCCAGGAAGTCGTCCTCGGACACCGGGAGCGGGGGGCGGCCGGGCAGGTGCAGCACGATGTTCCCGGCCCGGTCCACATTGATCAGGTTCAGAAGGGGGTCGGGCAGCTCTGGTCCGACCCATTCCGGCACGACCTCTTGAGTGGTGGTCCCGCCCGTCCCCTGCGTCATCTGACGCACGCTGCGCCAGTTCACTCCCTCGGGCGCGGGCGTGTCGCTCCAGTAGACGCCTTGGACGTTCTGCCCTTGCCACAGCAGACCGGCCGGGCCGAAGGCGCCGGTCTGCTTCAGGTGGTAGGCGGCCAGCAGGCTGCGGTCGGTGACGTCCAGACCCTCGGCGAGAGCCTTGGCGGTCAGGGACCAGATTCCTTTCTGCTTCGCCAGGTCCCACGGGTCCGAGTCGGTCAGGTGGAGCACACTGCGGCCGTGTGCTTCCCGGTCCGCCGACGGTATCTCGTTGAACAGCATCTTCCCGGCCCGGACCATCGCCCAGGTAGTGGACGCCACCTGCCCCGGACTCGCCGTCGCCCCCGCGGGCAGCGACTGAACGGAACGCAATATGGCCTCGCCCGACGTGGCGAGCGCATTGAGCGTCGTCGTCAGAGCAGGCGCCGGCACCTCCGTGCTGAGCCGCGCATCAGGATCCGCCGCGACACGGTCCCGGGCGAAGTCCAGAAGAGACTCATGGGCCCCGGCGTCCCCGGTCCTCCCGCTGTGCTGCTGGGCGTAGAAGGCCAGCATGTCCTCCCGCAGCGGGGTGACTCCGCTGAGCGCCGGGTCGTTCGCGCGCATCGTCTCCAGCGCGCCGATGCCCTTGAGCAGCCGCTCGTACCGGCCGCCCGGCGTGCCACGGTCGTTCTCGACGTCGTTGCCGAAGACGCCCCGCAGCCCCCGCACCAGCCGCAACGCGGTCGCACGAGTCTCCGCCGGCACCGAATCCGGGCCCTTGTGCAGACCCGCGTCACGCGCCAGCCCGTCCAGCTCATGATCAAGCGGCTCAGGCCGGAACGTGACACGACGCCCCCTCTCACCATTGGCCGCGGCGATCAGCACACGATAGGTATAGGTCAGCCCGGTCTGCCTGGTCGCCGAAGTGGTCTCACGCCTGCTCTCGTTGGCGACGTACTGACCGAACGGGACGTCGTCCCAGGGGTCGTCGACGTGGGGCCGCGGAGCGTGATGAGGGTGCTGCTGATGCGGGTCGCCGTCCGCCGCGCTCCAGCAGACCTCCAGGCCCAGCCGGTGCCCCTGGGGCAGCTGGCGCACCTCGCGCAGCCCGGCGATGTAACGCGCGGCGTCCCGCTTGCCCAACCGCACGATCCGGCCGTCGCGGAGGGCGAGCGTCATCCGGCCCGGATGCCCGTGACCAGCGTAGACATAGACCGCCGGATCAGGGGTTATCTTCTCGGTCTCAGCCTCCTGAGTGCCGGAACCAGCCGAAACCTGGTGCACGATCCGCCGCATGTCGAGGTACGACTTGAACCGCTGCTCGAACTCCCGCAGCTCCTTGCGGTCCTCCACCGAGATCTGGCCGATCCGCTGCGTGTGCCCGCTGGAGACCAGGGGCCGGGTGTCCACGTCGCTGTCCCGGAAGGTGGTGCCGTCCAGCGCCGTCCACTCCCGGTCCTCGAACGGCGGCGTCGTGGCCTGGGGATCGTAGGGTGCCCAGACACCGACCGGCTTGTCGGCCGCGCGGTCGACCAGCACCGGAAGGTGCGCGTTCCCCGACCCGTCACCGACCAGCCGCCCGTCACCGCTGGGACCCACCACCCGCCGGCCCAGCCGGTCCGCCAGCAACTGAAGATCCAGGGACCGCTGCGCGAACGGCACAGCCAGGAGCACCGGCACGTCCTTCGGCAACCGCGCCAGCTCGGGGTCGGCGGCCAGCAAATCGGCCAGCGCCTCCGTGTCCAGCACCCGGCCGCCGGGGACACTCACCCCGCCGGGGTCGCCGTCCGCAGCGACCACATACGCCGAATCCGGCCACGGCGCGTCTTTCTCCGACGCGATCTTTGCCAGCACACCCGGCCGCGTCTCGATCACACGCACCCGGCCGGGCCGCACCCGGCTCACCGGCTTGCCCGTCCAGTTCCGCCCCTGCCCCGCACCCGACGGACCCGCCATCCGAGTCTGCGCGGACAGCAACGGATCTGTCGCGGCGGGAGGTTGTGCTGTCGTCGGGTCCGTGGGGGCGAAGATGCTGTCGGGTTCGGATGAGGCCGAGGGCTGCGTGGCCGGGTTCGGTTGCCGGGAGGCGGCGTGCCAGGTGCCCGGGGTCTGGGTGGCCGGATCCAGGAGAGCGAGGATGTTGAGCGGGACGAACGGATTCCCGGAGGTCAGCATCAGCGGCGCGCTGTAGCCGAAGGCGGGACGGCCGGTGCGGTCGGAGAACCGCTGCACCAGTTCCGGCCTCAGGGCGCCGGGACCGGATGTCAGGAACAGCACCGGATTGGCGAGTGGCGTACTGCGCAGCCCCTGATCGAGGTCCAGCAGTGCCAGGAACTCGTCTTCCGATACCAAGAGCGGGGGGCGGCCGGGGAGGTGCAGCACGATGTTCCCGGCCTGGTCCACATGGATCAGGTTCAGCAGCGGCATGGGCTGCCCCTGGCCCACCCAGGCGGGCTGTGCGGGCTGGGTGGCGGTCCCGCTGGGCCCGTTCGTCATCTGGCGCATGCTGCCCCAGTTGACGCCCACGGGTGCGGGTGTGCCGCTCCAGTTGACGCCCTGGACGTTCTGCCCCCGCATCAGCAGAGCGCCGGGGCCGAACGCGCCGCTCTCCCTCAAGTGGTAGGCGGCCATGACATTGCCGTCGGTGACGTCGATGCCTTCAGCGATGGCCTTCGCCGCCAGCGCCCAGAGCGTTTCCTGCTTCGCCCGGTCCCATGTCTCGGTGTCGGGCAGATGGAGCACCTTGCGGCCGAACGCCTCCCGGTCCGGCCCCGGCACCTGGCCCATCCGCTGAGCGGCACGAGCTGTCGCCCACAATGCGGACGCCACATGCTTCTGGGTCAATGCCACCGTGCTGGGCAGTGCCTTCACGGAACGCACCACAGCTTCACCGCTGGTGGAGAACTGGCCGAGCGTCAGTCGCAGGGCAGGTGAATTGATCCCCTTGCTCAGCTGGGCATGCGGATTTGCCGCGATCTGTTCCCGGGCGAAGGTGAGCAATGCCAGATAGCCCGCCTCGTCCGGAGCCTTCCCGGTATGCGCCTGGGTCAGGAAATCCAGCATGTCCAGGCGGAACGGGGTGAGGTTCTTCAGTTCCGGGTCATTCGCGCGCATTGTTTCCAGCGCGCCGATGCCCTTGAGCGCCTGCCGATACCGGAACGGATTGTCCTCAAACCTATTGCCCAACGCGGTCCGCAGCGCCCGCACCAGCCGCAAAGTGGTCGCACGAGTCTCCGGCGACACATCACCCGGCCCCTTGTGCAGATCCATGTCGCGGGCCAGCTTGTCCAACCGGGGATTCGACGGGTCCGGACGGTAGGTGACCCGACGCCCCCGCTCACCATCGGCCCCGTCCAGCACCACACGGTCGTTGTCGTTCAGGCCCGTCGACCGCGTGACCGCCGACGCCTCCCGCCCACTCTCATTCGCCAGAAGATGACCGAACGGAATGTCCTCGAGCGGATCATCAATATGCGGCGCGGGAGCAGTTTCGGGATGCGCCAGCCTCGGGTCACCGTCCGAGGCACTCCAGCACACCTCGGAATGCAGCCGATGCCCTGCCGGCAGTTCACGTACCTCGCGCAAACCCGCGACATAACGCGCCGCATCATGCTTGCCCAGCCGCACGATCCGGCCGTCGCGGAGCGCAAGCGCCAGCACACCGGGCTGCCCATGACCGGCGAACACATAGATCGCGGGATCCGGAGTTACCTCCTCGGACGTCCCGACGTGCCGGCTGCCACCGGACGGCACCAAATGCACAAGCCGCCGCATCTCCCGGAACGTCCGGAACCGCTGTTCGCGCCGCCGCAGATTGTCGCGGTCCAGGATCGAAATCCGCCCGTACCGCTCATGGTCCTTCGAGACCAATGGCCGCGTATACACATCGCTGTCACGGAACTTGCTGCCGTCCAGCGCCGTCCACTCACGGTCCTCGAACGGCGCCCCCGTCCTGGGCGTCGGATCGAACGGCACCCAAGCGCCGTACGGCAGATCCGCATCACGGTCGACCAGCCCCAGAACATGGGCGTTACCCGAGCCGTCGGGAATCAGGCGCCCCTCACCACTGGGCGCCCACACCCTCCGGCCGAGCCGACGGGCCACCTCATCCAGATGCTCAATGCCCATATTCGGCACAGCCAGCACCACCGGCACGTCCTTCGGCAACCCCGCCAACTCGGGGTCCGCGCCCAGCACATCGGCCAACGCCGCCGCATCCAGCACCCGGCCGTCAGGGACCCGCACACCCCCGTTCTCACCCTGGCCCGCCACCACATACGCCGAATCCGGCCACGGCGCGGGCTCATCCGAGACGATCAGCGGCGTCTTACCCGGACGCGTCTCATACAGCGGCACCCGACCGGGCAGCACCCGGCTCACCGGCTTGCCCGTCCAGTTCCGCCCCTGCCCCGCACCCGACGGACCCGCCAGCCGAGTCCGCGCGGACAACAACGGATCGGACGCACCGGCGAAAGTCCCCGACGTGGCCTGGGGAGTGGGAGCGGGCACCGTGGACGGGGGAACGGACGGGCCGGGGGGCGGCGAGAACAGGGAAGGCTCGTCCGTCCCGGCCGGGCCGGAACGGAGCGAACGGGCGGGTGCCGAGGACAGGGAGCCGAGCAGGGACGGTCCCTCGCCGGTGCCCTCCGCACGACGGCCGGTGTCCAGCCTGCCCGCGAGACCGGGCAGCCCGCCCCACGCCTCCGTATGGCGGCGCGCCTGCCTTTCCAGTTCCTGCCGGACGTCGTTCAGATCCCGCTCGATGCCGCGGACCTGGACCTGGACCGCGTCGCGGGCCCTGGTCCTGCGGGTCAGCTCCCTGACCGCCTGCTCCAGCCTCTGCTCCGCCCGGTCCACGGCGCCCTCGGCGCGTTCGAGGTCCTGGGTGAGGGTGCTCTCCCGCTCGCGTGTCTCTTCGAGGTTGGTCCCGAGCTCGTCGGCCGACTCTCGCGCGGTGGTCATCGCCGTGTAGTACTGCTGACGCTGCCGCGGGGCGGCCAGCACCCGTTCATGGGCGGTGGTGGCACGCTCCTGGGCCTCGGCCAGGGTGCTCTGTGGTTCGGCGGCGACGGCCGGGCCTGCTGCCGGTGAGGTGGCGATGAGCTGCTCGATGCGCTCCACCTCGGCCTGCGCCTGCTGCCACTCCTCGCGCATCCGCCGCTCCGCCTCCGGAGCGGCGTCGTAGAGCGCCTGCGCGTCACGCGCGGCCTTCTCCAGGCTCGCGAGTTCCTTCTCCGCCTCCCGGATCTCGGTCCGCACCCTGCCGAGTACGGTCCGGATGGCCAGTGCGCTCCGGACGGCATCGCCGTGGGTTCGATCGGCGCCCTGATGTGCGGTGGTGGCGGTGTCCACGGCACGGCCGGTGGTCTCCAGGGCCCGCGCCGCGCCGGGCTGCCGCCGCACCAGCCCGTCCTCCCTGTGGCGCGCCGTCGCCTCGGCCCGCACCGCGTCGAGGTAGGTGTCGATGGCGCCCTGTATCCGCTCCCAGGTGTCGCGGGTGGCCTCGGTCATATCGGCGAGAGAGCCGTCGGCGGCGAACGGCCAGTGACGCAGCCCCTCCTCGGCGCGCACCACCAGTTCGACCGGCTTCCCGGACAGCGCGGCCGTACGGGAGGCGACGAACAAGGCGCGGGCCAGCCGTGTCCCGTCCGGGTCGGTGTCGAGCGCGAGCCACAACTGCGCCGCCTCGTCCGCCTCGTCGATACCGTCCGTCAGCGTCTGCGGCAGGTCGGTGACCGGATGCCGGGCCCAGTCCCGCAGGTCGTCCGCGTCCTGGTCGGCGAGCATCGCGGGCAGGTCGTAGATCCCGGGGCCGGGGCGCGGCGGAGTGATGCCGAAGCCGAGCACGTCGCGTTCCCACAGCCGCACGGTGGAACTTCCGGTGACATACCGGGTGCCCTCGGGGCCACTCACCGTGGTGACGGTGTCCACCAGGGTCTCGTAGCTGCGCGTGCCGTGCCGGTCGTCGGGCTCGGTGGTGTTGCCGATCCGCATGCGGTTGAGGCCGGCGGCGGACGCGCCGCCTCCGGAGGAGGTGGTGTGCGGCTGCTGTGCCGCCAGCGGGAATCCCAGACTCAGCAGTTGGACGTTGCCGCTCTTGAGGCTGTAGGTGCCCTGCTGGTTCAGGGCGAAGGAACTGCCCGCCGAGGACGTCGTCGAGGAGGTGCGGCCCTGCTTGCGGACCCGGTCCACGGCCACATCGCCCGCATCCGTCACGGGCCGCGGGTTGTGCAGCGTGATCTGCAGGGACGGCGCGGAACCGGGGCCCTGAAGCGGCCAGCTGCCGGGCATCGTGGTGGTCAGGCCGGCCGCCGTGCGTGGCGGGTCGAGGCTGATGTCACCGGCCTGGATCAGCTCGCCCAGACGGGTGGCCGTCGCTTCCGCGGAGGCGTTCGCGGGCAGCCCCCAGGAGGCGGTCGTTCGCGGGGCGACGTCGTGCAGCGCCTGCCTCAGCTGCGGGACGGCGTTGTAGTCGTACACCGGCGTCGTCCCGGTCGGCACCAGACGCGAACCGCCCGGGAACGGCAGTGCGCCCTGGGCCCGCGCCTGCTGGGGCGACATCTCCAGCGGGTCCTGGGTGAGCAGCGCCGGAGGCCGGGGCCCGGCGTGCTGCCGCGGCTGTACGGCCTCGGAGCCGACGAACCGCAGTACTGTCGCGACCGGCACGGTGGCCACGCCCTCCGGCCGGCCCCGCAGCAGACGCCGGACCCAGGTGCGCACCCTCTCGGCCACATCGCCTTCGAGGCCGGACAGGTTCAGCAGCCCGCCCTGGAAGATCCCGCCGGGGATGTTGGCCGGCCACTCCCATATCAGCTGGGAGCGGACGGACGCGGTGAAGCGGTAGTCGATGTCGAAGTCGGCGGCGCTCCCCGAACGTATCTGGAAGCGGTCGTCCCCGGTCACCTCGGACCGCCTGGTGCGTGACCGGGTGTCGGTCAGCGCGATGGACGGGCCCTCACGGTCCGTACGCCCGGTGTAACCGGGGCGCGGATAGCGGGAGACGGGGTTGACCGCCGTCTGACGCGTCGTGGTGACGGTGGAGGATTTCGCCTTGTTTTCAGGGGTGTGCGAATCGGTCTGTTCCAGGCCAGAGCCCTCACCGGCCGGGCGGCCGCGTACCCCGCGCAGGGCGGGCGTCTGGAGGTAGGGCTCGGCACGCAGGGTCACCTCGACCAGCCGCGCAGCGCCGTAGGCGACGTGGAGGAAATGGAATCGCACATAACCTGCGGGGCCGCGTCCGGGCAGGGCGCGCAGCGCCGAGGGCTCGGTGTGGCGGGCGATCTCGGTCTCCACACCGGACAGGTAGGAGGCGTGGCCGGGCCGCATGACGCCCGGCGCCTCGTTCTCCACCAGGGCCGTCAGCTCCCGGCCCAGCCGGTCCCGGCGCTCCCGGCGGTTCGTCGTGTCGTCGAGCTGAGTGACCGACAGAACGACTGCCACACCCAGCTGGCGGGTCCGGGCGAACCGGTCGGGAAGCGGGACGCCCGGCCCCGGCAGCGTCAGGCTCGGGATGCCCGGGATGCCCTGGAACCACGCCGCCAGGCGGGCCAGGGCCTGAGCGGGAGCCAGGTACGTCACGGCGCGGGGCAGGTCGATCGCGACCGTCACCGGGGCGTAGCTGCCCAGGCCGACGGTGTTCCCGGCCACGTTGCGCATACCCCACTTGACCGTCACCACCAGCGTCAGGTCGTTTCCGATCCAGAGCTGGTCGCCCTTCTCGGACGGGATACTTGTGATCTTCGTGCCGGAGCTCAGCGCGTCGGTGTCGTCGGTGCGGCGGGAGTGGGTGTACCGGCCACTCGGGTTGAACTGGTGGACCAGCCGGTCGGGCACGGTCGGGGCCGTCTGGAGCGCGGTGAGCTGGAAGTTGCCCTGGTGTGCACCGCCGACGCCGCGCTGCCGGCCCGCCGTGTCCGCGGCGATGACGTCCTGTTCGGAGTACAGCGACTCGGAGCCCAGCTGCCGGGGATTGGTCAGATAGCCCCTGATCTCCACCATCATGACCTGGTCCGCCGCCATGCCCGGCAGCGTCAGGCCCTCGACCACATGCACGCCGCCCAGGACCTGCGGAGCCCGGGACAGGAGCTGGGCCGGGCGGATCCCGTCATGCCGGGTCTCGGCCGCGAGGGTGCCCTGATCGTTCAGCGCCGCGCCCGCCACGGCCACCGATGTCCACTTGTAGGTCGCCACCGCCCCGGTCGCGGAGGCCTGGGCCGCCCAGGTCACGGGCGTCGCCGCCCAGCTGACGGCCGTGCCGACCCGGTTGACGGCGCCGGTCAGGCTCGCGGGCAGCGCCTCCTTCACCGCTGAACCCCGCCTGGAGGCGCTCGTGGCCAGGTCGGTCAGCGTCTCGGAGGCACGCCGCACCGCCCGGCCCAGCGGCCCCTGCTCCGGGTGGCCCGGATAGGTCCCCGCGACGATCTGGCCCAGGGCCTCCATCAGGGCGGCGGTGGCACGGAAGGTGTCCACGACCGCGCCGTCCGGCAGCCGGGTCAGGCCCGGCAGCGGGCGGCCCCGCCCGTCGACCATGTCCAGGCGCCGGTAATCGTCCGTCGGCCCGCCGTCGGTGACCGGTTCCCGGATCACATGTCCCGGCCGGGGCGCGGCGGGTACGAGGCTCCGGCTCGGCTGGTGGGTGCGGTAGTGCGGCACGAGCAACCAGACACTGCCCGGGACGGTGTGCGGGGTGGCACCCCGGTCCCGCAGCTCCACCGCGTCCGCGGGACCCGCAGTGTCCGTACGGCCGTCGGCGTCCGCCGGTGCCGTGTCGTCATCGGCGAAGCGGATGCGTGGGGCGTCGCCCTCGCCCTCGTACAGGTCCAGGGCGAGCCTGGCCGGCACCCGGAAGACCTCGCTGCCGTTCTCCGTCGCGACGACGACCTGGTCGAGGCCGACCGCGTCACCGGTGCTCACGGAGTCCGAGAGCTGCCCGGTGCCGGTGTAGTCCGGGCCCGTGTTCAGCGTCCAGTCGCCGTCCGCGAGCGGGATGTTGAAGCCCCCGCCGCCACCCACGGCGCCGCCCAGCGCCGTACCCCGCTGCCGCCCGCCACTGGACTCGTACGAACTGAACCCGGTCTGGTGGACATCGGGCAGCCTGCGGGTGTGCTCGGAGTGCCGCCCGGTGTCCCGCGTGATGGAGAACCGCAGCTGCACCCGCCGGGTGCCGGTGACGGCGTTGGGCCGCTCGAACCACTCCGGGTGCCCGCCGTCCACCTCGTCCGGCGCCGAGGTGGCCAGTGAGAACTGCGACCGCATCCGTCCCAGCCGCCGCAGGTTCTCCAGCTGCGCCAGGACCAGCGGCTCGTCGAGGCGCAGCGGGAAGGACCGCCGCCGGGGCTCGGCCGGCGGCAGGAACCCCTCCTGCCGCAGCCACGCCTCCGCCCGCGTGAACAGCGGATCGGCCCCCTCGACCTTGAAGGGCGTCTCGGAGTACCCGATGCTCTCCAGGTTCTCCAGGTGCTCGGGCAGCTCCCGCACCTCGTCCGGGCCGGGCCGGTGGCCCGCCATCGTCGCCCGCTGGGCGATCCGCAGCCGCAGGCCGTCCTCCCACGGCCCGAACGAACCGGTGACCTCCCCGCCCCCGGCCCGGTAGAACGTCACGTCGTAGGTGACCCGGCTGGGCGTGAGCAGATGGCTGCTGCCGGTGTGGACGCCGTGCATCAGCATCGCGCTGCTGGCGGTGTTCAGCCCCTCGTTCACCTGCCAGTTGACGCCCGCCTTGCCCATGAGGTTGCCGCCGAACGACGCCGGACCACGGGGGTGTCCCGCGGCGTGGTCGGTGGTGAACGTCGGCCCGCCCGAGCCCTCGACCCCGATGCCGCTGGTGAACCTCGCCGAGCGGTCCACGCTGGACGCGTGCGTGAGCCATGTCTCCAGCGAGAACTTGCCGTCGGCGCTCTTCCTCGTCGGCTGTCCCGGTTCGATCCGCGCGGCGAGCTTGACCATCCCGACCGCGTTGCCGTCCTCGTCCAGCAGCGTCGCCGAATACACCCCGCCGTCGCGCTGCAGATGCGCCGTGCCCTTCAGCATCTGCTCGGACAGGAAGTCCTCCAGTGCCCGCTCCTGGTCGGTCAGATCGGCGAAGCGCTCGTCCTGGAGGAGTTCGGTCAGCAGCCTGCGCGGTTCGGCGACGCTGTCGACGCCCCACAGCGGGAGGTCGTCGACGCCCCCGGGCTCGGGCAGGTCGGCGGCGTCGGGGCCATCGAAGGCCAGATGCTCGGGGTACCACGCGGTGAGGGTCCCGTGCGACTGCTCCGGCTGCCAGTTGGCGGTCAGATCCTCGCGCGGGGTGTCCACCCGGACCTGCCATCGCCCGTCGAAGTCCACCGGATGCGCGGGATCCTTGGCATGCTGCTTGCTCGTGACCAGGAACGTCTCGCCGACGGTGATGGACTGGGCCAGCTGGTTGTGCGTCGCGGACAGCGTGACCGTGCCGTCCCACCAGCGCAGCGCGCCGCCACCGTCGTGCGGGTAGACCGCGGTCCACGGCAACGAGCCGCTGCGTACGTTCCCCGACCCCTCCGCGTCCGAGGACGACTGGCTCCCCTCGGCGCGGCGCTCCACCTGGACGTCGGGCAGCGACGCCGGGGTCTGCCCGTACTTCGTCGACTTCCGGATGTCCGCGTGGGCGAGCCGTACGTCGACCGTCCGCTCCCGGTCACCGACCTGGACGGTGATCCGGTGGCCCTGCGTGCTGCGCAGATACGGCCGGTTCCGCTCGATCTCCTCCGCGCTCAGCACCTCGCTCAGCCGGGTGCGCAGGGCACGGCCGTCGGCACTGTCCGGCTCGACGCCGAGCGCCTCGGTGATCTGCCGGTACAGCCCGTCGAGGACGCCGTCGGGGGTCGGCTCGTGCAGGACGAGGCCGAGGTGCCCGTCGTACTGGGTGCCCTGGCTCTGGATGTACTCCGACAGCTCACCGGAAGCGGGCGGCGAGGTCTGCTGGGTCTGCGGTGCGGCGGCCGGCTCGTTCCCCTTCGCGGACGTCGTGCCACCCGTGTTCGGCGGCGCGGCAGGAGTGTCCGTGATCCCGCCGGCCGGGCGCTCGGGGGGCGCGGGCACCGGGGCGGGGGTGTGGGGCCGGGGCACATGGGTGCCCTCCGCCTCGTCCCACAGCGCCCGGAAGCCCTCCCAGATCTCGTTCTCCGCCTGGGTGGCGTCGACCGGGTTGACCGTGCCCTCGTACACGGCCTCCGGGTCGGCGCCGTACAGCCGCTGCGTCAGCGGGAACAACGTCGGGTAGTGCCTGCGGACCCAGTCCGGTCCGCCGTTGTGCCGCGACTCCCCGGTGTACGGGTCCTTCCCCCGGTTCGCCCGGAAGTAGACGTTGGTGAGCTGGGCGAAGAACTCCAGCTCATCCCGGCTCGAGTAATTGGCCCCCGTACGGAGCCCCTCGCCGTCGTAGCCGTACCGCGGGCCGTCGGGCCACAACGCGCCGTCCTCGTCCAGGGTCTCCTGGTACACGTCGTGGATGAGCCGCTGCTCCGCCTCGCTCAGCCCGTACTGGTGGATCGTGTGCGCGAACTCGTGGAGGGTCGTGGAGTACCCGTCCGGATAGGCGGGCTGGGTCCCCGGGACGGAGGTGAACTCGCCGAGGAGGTTCTCCTCCGTCACTCCCGCCGTCCGCCGGCCGATACCCCGCACCTCGTCCCACGACCGGCCGTCCGACCTGATCCGCCCCGCCAGGTCGCGGAACGGGTCCAGCGTGGTGATCGCCTCGCTCCTGGGCACCACGATCACGCGAGCGCCGTCCTTCAGCAGCTTCGCCGTGACGTCCGGGTCTCGCAGCATGCGCGCGATCTGCGTCTGCACCTCGTGCCGTGCCGACACCGGCTGATCCACCCCGGCCGGTATCTGCACCATCAACTGGGCCGCCGTCGTGGCGAACTCCTCGCCGGGCAGCGTGGTCCGGAGCGCGTCCACCAGCGCCGGGTCGGACGCCAGCCGCTCACGGTCGCCCGGCGACAGCAACTCCAGCTCCCGCGTCCGGTCCGCCTCTGGCATGTCCGGTAGACGCGACGCCAGTTGCCGGATCGGGTCGGAGGCCACCGCCTCGGTGGCACGCAGGGCGTCGGCAAGGGTGGTGAGTTCGTCGTTCAGCCACCTCAGGTCGGCCTGTACCGCGCCGAGGGCCGACCACTTCGCCTCGTACACCGACCGGGCGTCGGGGTTCCGCGCCACCCCGTCCAGCAACTCGCTGAACCGGACGGTCAGCGTGGGGGCGGCCCCGGAGGGGCGTGCGGCACGGTAGGCGTCGCCGCGTAGCGCCTCCAGCCGGGCGGCCGGGAGCGCGTCGTCGTCCGGGGCGTACGACAGGCCCCACAGCAGGTCGAGCAGGCCCCCCTCGCGCCGCTGCTCGTCGGT
This sequence comes from Streptomyces sp. NPDC000941, assembly GCF_053599555.1. Classification (NCBI taxonomy): domain Bacteria; kingdom Bacillati; phylum Actinomycetota; class Actinomycetes; order Kitasatosporales; family Streptomycetaceae; genus Streptomyces; species Streptomyces sp. NPDC000941. The sequence goes on along the minus strand of NZ_JBSFMM010000018.1, from coordinate 29,074 downwards.
GGCCAGGGCCAGCGTGTACGCGGTGTCCGCCAGCGACTCAGTGGCGGAGGGAACGGTGAAGCCGTCGATCTCGGTGGTGTCGGTGGGAACGTGGGTGGCCGTGCCGACGGTGATCTCCACCCCCTGGACCGTACCGGTCAGCGTGCGTCCGTCCGCGCCCGCGCGCAGGGCGTTCGGCGACACCCCGGGGAACCACTGGGCGATGGCCCGGTTGACGACATCGGCGAACTGGCCGACATCTGTGGGGAGGTGGAACTCCAGGGTGCCGAGGGGGCGCGGGTTCTCGAACTGCACCCTGCCCCGGGCCCCGCCAGCGAGGACGACGGGGTGGCCGATGTCCCGCATGAGGGCGTTGAACCGACGGCCGACGTCCAGCTTCACGTCGTCCGGGAGCGGTGGAACGGGCGACGCCCCGGGGGTCCCGGCGGCCTGCGGCACCGGCCGCAGCGCGGTGGACGGGTCGCCGGGGGACGTCTGGAGGCCGGCCTCGCCCGGTGCCTGCCCGGGAGGCGCCGGGTAGGCCGCCGTGCCGGAGGCCAGGCTGTCGGTGGAGCTCGTCAGCACGTCCTGGAACCCGGTGCCGGACGACCATGAATCCGTGTAGGCGATGGTCGAGGACCTCCGACGGGCCACGAACCTGAGCAACGGCTCCCCGCCGCCCCCCAGCCGGTGCGCCTCGTTGATGGTGCGGTGGAGCGCCCGGCCGAAATCGCTCTGCGGATTCCAGCGCAGATGCGCCCCGTGCATGACGTCCATGTCGGAGTTCTTCATCCGCTCGATGAGCGACTCGTACTGCTCCGCCGACAACGGGGTGCCATCGACCCTGGTGATCCTGAAGATGTCGAGATCCCCGGTGAGCGGCCTCAGTGTGCCGTCGTCGAGGACCGCGTGGACCACGCCGCCGACCGTCCGGTACCGGCCCTCCGCCGCCAGCTCGTCCATCTGGTTCCGCAGCGACTGGTACTCCTTCAGGCGCTGCTGGTAACGGGCCAGGACCGGGTCGTCGGCGGACACGCCCTCGGGCAGCCGCGGCTCGAAGAAGCCGACCAGCCCGCGCTTGTCCTGCGGCGCACCGAGACGCACGTCCAAGGCGTTGACCGTCTTCGCCTTGATCTCCTCGGGCTTCGGAAGCGCGCCCAGCGTCAGCCACTTCACGGAGTCCACGTTGCGCGGCCGCACGTCGATGACCAGCTCGCCCTGGTCGGCGAATGCCTGGAACCGAAGGTGGTTGTCGCGGGACATCCCCCAGCCCGAGGTGGCCGACTCCTCGGGCACGTCGGCGGAGTGTTCCTCCACCTGAGGCGCCTGCCTGATTTCGACATGCCGCTCCGGCCCCGGCCGCAGCCGCGAACGCCCCTCGCGCGCGCTCGCGGGGGGCGCCGCGGGGGCCTCGGGGAACGCACTCGACGTCGTGCTGACGGGCCGGTGCGGCGCGGCGACCGGATCGTCGGTGGAGACTGCCGGGCCCTCGGTGGAGACGGCCGGGCGGGTGTCGGTCAGGTCCTCGACGGTCTGGAGCTGGTCCAGCCGTACGGCCGGGCCCGGCAGGGCGTCCGGGGCCGGGGCGACACCGGCGTAGCGCAGCATCTGGCGCAGGGCCGTGGTGTCGTTGCGGGCCTGGCGGCGGTCACGTTCGGGCGCGGCGAGCGACGGGTCGTCGGAGGCGAGCCGGATGTGGAACTGGTCGGACGGGGCGGGGGTGTCCGTCGCCGTCGCGGACAGCTCGATGGCCTCGGGGTTGCCGGAGTCGTGCACGAGGTTCAGGTCGATGTGGAGCTGATCGCCGGAGCCCGGCAGCGGCAGCCCGTGGTTGACCTGGGTCTCCAGCAGTGCGCGCATCCGCTCCTGGAACTGCTGGAGCCGGTCGGCGGGGAACCCGTCGCCGAACCGCACCGGGAGGTCCAGCGTCAGGTTGCGTACGAAGCGGCCGTCGTCGGCCTGGACGCGCTGGACCACGGTGCGCACGACCGTGTTCTGCCCGGACTCGGCCGCCGGGTCGAGGTCCTGGTCCACCGCCTGGTCCTCGGCGACCGGGGCCTGGATGTCGGTGCGCACGGGGGTCGCGGGCGCCTGCTGCTGCCGTGGCCGCCACTGCTCGGGGCGTACCGGGTCCCGGACCGGTTCCGCGGTCGCCGGCTGGTGCGGGGTGGGCTGTGCCACCTCGTCGGAAACCGGGTCCGGGGTGGTGGTCTCGTCGGTGGTGAGGGTGTCGTCCTCATTGTGGCCGGCCGGCGTGGTGGTCGGCCGGGTGGCCGAGTTGTGGCCGGTGGTGGGGGTGTTGCCCTGGCCGGTGGCCGTCGGGGTCCGGCCCGTAGTGGCGTCCGGGGTCGCGGAGGGGGACGCCGCCGGGATGTCCTGCGGCGACCGCTCGTCCGGGAGCATCCCGGTTTCCTGGTCGGCGATGGCCTCCGACTCCGTACGCGGCCTCGGTGTGGCGCTCGCGGGCGCGGGGTTGGTGGCGTGGCCGGTGGACCCGTCCCCCGGCACCCCCGTGCTGTGCGGCAGGCCGCTCGTGTCGAGCGTCCCGCTCGTCTCGTCCACGATCGGGTCCGGGAGCGGCTCCGGGTCGAGTGTCGGATCCGGCGTCTCGTCGAGGGTTCCGTCGAATCCGGTGTCCAGCGTGCTGTCGCGACCGCGCGGCGGTGCGAACGGCGTGGTCGAGGGGGTCGAGGGGGTCGTGGAGGGAGTGATGGATGGCGTGGACGTGGGCGGTAGCGAGAGATCGCCGTCCAGCACGGAGTCCGGGAGCGGGGTGGTGTCGGCCCGCCGGGACGTCGACGGCAGTGGCGTGGGGTCGGGGGCACCGGCTTTGGGCGTGGTCAGCGGCACGGCGCCGGGGTCGGTGTCCGGGGACGAGGTGTCGGTCTCCTCGTACGCGTCCCAGTCGGTGATGTCGGAGTACCCGTCGGAATCCGCGATCGAGTCGGTGTCCGAGTCCAGGGTGTAGTCGGTGTCCGTGTCCGAGAAGTCGTCGTCCCGGTCGAGGTCCAGGATCTCGCTCGTCGGCGTCTCGACAGGGTCGTTGTAGACGGTCGGAGGAGTGACCGCCGTGGGTACGGGCGTGGGGGGCGGCGTCGGGTCCGGCGTATCGAGGGTCGTTGTGTTGTTGGTGACCGGCTTGACGATCGGGCCGCGGCCGCCGCCCCCCAGGACGGAGTTCGGGCCGGGCAGGGGGTTGTACGTGGCGAAGATGTTGCGGCCGCCGAAGACCTTGGTGTTCAGACTCTTGCCGATGCTCTCCAGGACTGTACTCATGACGAGTTCGGAGATGGCGCTGAGGCCACCGCCGACCAGCGACATGGGGTCGAACTTCCACTTGCCGTCGAAGAGGCCGTTGACCAGGAACTCGGCGAGGGCCTCACTGGGGCCTTCGCTCGAGAAGCCGCGGAAGGCCTCGCCCCCGAACTGCCCCCACTTGTTGTTGTTGAAGTTGTTGAACTGGTTCTTGTAGAAGTTGCCGATGTACTTGGAGATGACGGAGGTGAAGAGCCCCGCGAACGCGCCGACCGCGAAGGACTTGAGGATGTTCATCCCGTCGATGCCGTCCGGGCGGCGCTTGCCGTCGTTCAGCGCCAGCATCGCCAGCCGCACCGCGAAGGTGGTGAGCGCCTCCTCGATCGCCTCGGTGATCGAGGGCAGCAGATGCGTCTGGCGCAGCAGGCGGTTGAGGGTCGTCAGGACCGCCACCGTCGTCCGGGCCTTCGCCGCGGCGGTGTCACCGAAGGACAACCCTCCGGTGAAGAAGGACAGGGCCGCGATGATGGCCAGCTCCGCAAGCAGGATCAACGCCTCGGCGATGATCTCGAACTTGGACTCCATGATGTTTCTGGAGTGGTCGATCTGATTGCGCGACTTCTGGCGGAACTGATCGGAGAACCCGGACATCGTGTCCGAGCCCCCGACGTCGATCAGAGTGGCCATCGCCTCCTTGAAGCGGTCGGCCACCTCCGGCGGCAGGGCGCCGTCGACCTTGTACACCAAATCCGTGATGCGATCACGGAGTTCCAGCACACGATCCCCGTTGTCCTCGTACGGCGTGTTCCTGTCGAACGCCATGTCCGAGGACGCCTGCAGCGGCAACTCGCCCAGCAGGACAAAGAGTATCCAGCGGACCTCTTCGGGGAATTCGATGCTGTCGGGTACCAAGGTCAGCGCTTTCCGCCGGTGCTCTCGCCGCCGGGTCCCTCACCGATGTTGTTCATTTGCGACTTCAACGCGTCCACGCTGTCGATGTTTTCGCCCACGGTCTTCCTGGCCTTTCGCAGCTCCAGGAAGCGGCCCTCGGTGATGCCGTCGAAGGCGTCGGCGATGGCGTAGTACGACTGGACCAAGGATGCGACTTCACGACGGTCCCCCGGGTCCACCTCGTCGTGGAAGTCGTCATCGTATCCAGCCCAGATGGACGTACGCTCCAGGTCCGACTCGAATTTGGCCGCGGCGGCCCGTATGTCCTTGCCGAGCGCGCGGCTCTCGGCCATGAAGGCCTCGAGACGACCGGGATCGAGCTGGAAACTGTCTCCGTATCCGTAGACCATTGGCCGCTACCTCTTCTCCCCGTCCTCGGTGATCTCATCCCGCAGCTTGTCGCTCGCTCCGCGGCGTGCGGCCGCGCCCCGCTCAACGGTCTCCGTGAGCGGGCCGAAGATCTGGTCCCAGTCGACACCCGATCCCTCGACGTGGGGCCTGGCTCCCGGCGTCTCGGACAGCGGCTGAAAGGTGTTCAGCACCATCTGGGCCATCTCCGCCTGAGCCTGCTGGGCCGCCTCGATCACCGACGCCGACAGCTGAGCGGCGCCCATGGCGCGGTACTTGCCGTCCAGGAACTTCACCTCGCTGACCTGGCCCTGGGAATTGACGGTGACCTCCACGCTGCGGTCCCGGGAGCGCACCGTGGCCGAAGCCACGCTCAGCTGCTCTCGCGCGCGAGCCACGGCCTTCTGGGTTTCTTCCAGGTTGGCCACGGCCTTGGCCAGCCGGTCCTTGATCGATTCTTTCAACTCATTTCCTCCAGTGGAACTCGGCCCTCGTACGGGCTCGTTCAGCGTCCGATCACGGCCGGCGCGCCGCCCTCATCGGTACCCCAGACATCGTCGCCCTCCTCCGCCCAGGAGGACCGTTCACGGTCACCCGACTGGGTCTGCTGCTGGCCCGGACCGCCGGCACCGCCCATCGGCGGCATGAAGGGCATTCCGCCCGACGTGGTGGCCGTGCCGCGGCCCGCGACGGGGATCGTCTCCTCGTCCTGGTAGCCGCCCCTGCTGGTCTGCGGTGTGCTCCGCCGGGCGGTCATGGTCTGCCCGTCGTCCATCACGGCGCGGACGCGTTCGCCGTCGCTCGACGATCCGCCGCCACCCATGCCGCCCATGCGGCCGGGCATCATCGGCATGCCACCCGCGCCGTTGCCGGTGCCCATGCCGTACTCGGACGGGTCCATGGAGCCGGGGGTGTCGTCGAACAGCTCCTCCTCGTAACCCGAGCCGTCGTACGAGGGCGAGTACACCGAGTCGCCCGAGTTACCCAGTCCTGACGGGCCGCCGCCGAGGCCGGAGGGTCCGCCGAGTTCGCTGGGCAGGGTCTGGCCCGGGTCGATGGGGGTGGTGATCGTCGTGCCGTCGGGCTGGTGACTGGTGATCGTCCCCCGGTCCGGGTCCAGAACGCTGGAGCCGCCGTCAGGGAAATCGGTGGTGACGGTGCCATCCGGGTTGAGGGTGGTGGTGCTGCCGTCGCTGTTGGTGATCGAGTCCCCGGGGCGCAGGCTGTCGATGTCGGTCGAGCCGTCGGGCAGCGTCGTGGTGACATCGCCGCTGGGCAGATCGATGGTCCGGGACGTCCCGTCGGGGTAGTCCATCGTGACCGAGCCGTCGGGGTTGAGCGTGGTGGTGGCGGAGTCCTGCCCGAGCAGATCGCCGACGCCCGGCAGATCGCCGCCGCCGAGGCCGCGCGCATAGCGCTCCTCGGCCTCCTTCTGCTGCTGCTCGGCCTTCTGCTCGGCCGCGGCCTGCTTCTGCTCGGCCTCCTTCTCCTTCTGCTCCTGCTTGGCCTCCTGCTCCGCCTGCTTCTGTTCCTGCTCCTGCTGGAGCTGCTCCTGCTTGGCCTCCTGCTCGGCCTGCTTCTGCTCGGCCTTCTGCTCGGCCTCCTGCTGCTTCTGCTCCTGCTCCTTCTCCTTCTGCTCCTGCTTGGCCTCCTGCTCCTCCTGCTTGGCCTGGTACTCGGATTCGGTCTGGATCTGCTTCTGCTCCTGCTCCTTCTCCTTCTGCTCCTGCTTGGCCTCCTGCTCGGCCTGCTTCTGCTCCTGCTCCTTCTCTTTCTCCGCCTGCTTCTGCTCGGCCTCCTTCTCCTTCTCCTCCTGCTTGCGCTCCTGCTCCGCCTGCTTCTGCTCCTGCTCAGCCTCCTTCTGGGCCTGCTTCTGCTCCTGCTCGGCCTGCTTGCGCTCCTGCTCCTTCTTCTCCTGGTCGCGTTCCGCACGGGCCTGATTAGTGGCAACGATCTGCCGTTCTTCGGCTTCCTTCTCCTTCTGCTCCTGCTTCTGCTCCTGCTCGGCCTGCTTGGCCTCCTGTTCCTTCTCCTTCTCCTCCTGCTTGGCCTCCTGCTCCTTCTCCTTCTCCTCCTGCTTCTGCTCCTGCTCGGCCTGCTTGGCCTCCTGTTCCTTCTCCTTCTCCTCCTGCTTGCGCTCCTGCTCGGCCTGCTTGGCCTCCTGTTCCTTCTCCTTCTCCTCCTGCTTGGCCTCCTGCTCCTTCTCCTTCTCCTCCTGCTTGCGCTCCTGCTCGGCCTGCTTGGCCTCCTGTTCCTTCTCCTTCTCCTCCTGCTTGCGCTCCTGCTCCTTCTCCTTCTCCTCGGCCCGCTGCTCGGCTTCCTTCTGCTTCTTGTCGGCCCGCTCTTCGGCTGCCCTCTGCCTCTCCTCGGCCCGTTTCTCGGCTTCCTCGGCCTTCCGCTCGGCCTCCTTCTCCTTCTCCTCGGCCTTCCGCTCGGCCTCCTTCTCCTTCTCCTCGGCCTTCTTCTCCGCCTCCTCCTTCTCCTTCTTCGCGTCGGCCTTCTCCTTCGCGGCCTGGTCGATGTTGAACTTCTCCGTCAGGCTGACGGTCTCCGTCTCGATCTTCTTCGGGAACTTCTGATCGTTGATGGCGTTTTCGATGTCGATGAGAGCCTTCTTGCCGGCCACTTGGAGGACGTCCTTGACCGATTGCTGCCACCGCCTGATGGCCTCCTCACCGATCTTCTTCCAGGTGTCCTTGTCCTCCAGCGGGCCGTACTTCCTGTCACCGCCGTAGAAGCCGCCGAACTTCACATAGTGGTAGCCGCTGCTATAGCCATGAGGACTGTAAACCGGCTTGTAGCGGACCTTGGTAATGTTGTTGTGCCACACCTCCTTCGCCACCTCGCTCAGGATGTCAAGCAGCCAACGGAGCGGGTTTCCGGTCAAGGTGGCCCACGTGTCCCACTTGTCGTGCAGGCGCTGTGCGCTGTTCCGCACCTCCACGCGGTATGCCCGAAGGTCGTCGCCGTACTTCGAACCGGTTGCTCCGGATACCGGGAACTGCTCGTTGTAGGACTTGTAGTTGCGGACGAGCCCATGGATCAGGTCCTTGAAGACGCCGGCGGCCTGCCCCTTCCAGGCCGCCTCCTGCTTACCGAGGTCGAACTCCCAGTCCTGGAGATCCCGGTAGCGCTGCTGGAAGAACTGCGCGACCCGGTCGAACGCCTTGGCATTGTCCTCAAACGACTTCAGGTCTACCGCGTTCCCCTCACTGATGGGGAGGTCGTTCCATGAGTAGCCGGACGTGGTGTCGTGGTCCAGCAGTTGTTGCAGCGCCATACCACCGCCGAAGGCGTACTGCGAAAGGGCCTTGTTGCTCCAGACCGTGTCCTTGGACTGGCCCTCGAAGTCCTTCCCGAGACCGCTCTTGAAATCTCCGCCGTAGAACACTCCACCGGCCGGGGCGTCGCCCTTGCCCGAGCCGGTGGTGCCCAGCATCGTGATCCGGGCCTTCTTCATGACGACCTTGGTGTTCACGTCCGCGTCTCCGACCTTGCCGTGCTTGCCGGAGTAGAACGGGATCACGACGTCGGTGTTCTCGATGCGCCAACCGGAGCTTTTGTACAACCAGTTCAGGTCGTCGGACGCCTCGACAATGGCATTGGACGGCTCACCGTCGTAGTCGGAGAACTCGACCCTCATCATCGGGATGTCATCGTTCCCCAGCAGCGCCCCGAAGAGCATCTCGCGCTTGGGCAGCACCATCCCGGTCAGCACCTGGATCGCGGTGTGCCAGTAGTCATCCACGGAATCCGCTGGGTAAACGACTTTGTCGGCCACGGTGGGGGTCCTCCGATGCGCGGGTCAGGGCAAGATGAGGCGAACGGGTGAGGGGATTCAGTCAGTCTTCGTCGTCACCCTTGCCACCGCCGCCCTTTTTGCCGCTCATGTCGGAGTCCACATCCTCGAAGATGTCGAGGAATTCCTGACCCTCGATGTCCAACAGACTGCCCGCCTGCGTCGAGAAGAGGGTCTCGAGCGAGGTCTTCAGGTTGTCCGCGATGTCCTTGAAGAGCTTGCCCTGCTCTTCATAAATCGTCGTCAGGTCGGTAGCGGTCTTGGCGATGGCCTTGTTGAGCGCATCGCCCTTGCCGTGCAGATTCTCCTGCTTGAGCATGAGTCCGAGTCGCAGCGGTTTACTGAGCCCGTATGAATCGAACTGCTCGGGGGTGGTGTAGTCGGTGTCCCCGAGCAGCGAACCCATCGTCGGCCCGAGGGTCGGGTCATCCAATGCGATCTTGCGCAGCTCATCCTGGAACGGCACCAAACGGTTGTCCCGGAACGCCTCGAGTCCGGCCTTGTCCATGGACAGTTTGCCGGTCTTCGAATTCGGGTCTTCTGCCATGGCGAGTCTCCTTTGGTCGAGAGGGCGGGACGCGGCGGCCGCAGGGCGACGGCCGCCCGAGCCGGAGGGTCAGCGGCCGATCTTCACCGAGTCCCACATCTGGGTCAGCGACTGCTCGCTGTACTGGTAGTTCTCGGACACCGAGGTGAGCAGGGTGGAGTGCTTGGTCAGCAGCTCCTCCATGGCCTTGACCGCGTTGTCCCAGGACTGCTGCTTCTGGGCGTAGACGTCCTTGTCGTCACCGATCCAGCTGTTCTTCAGCTCGTTCAGCTCCATCTCCAGATTGGAGAGGGTGGTCGCGATCGCCTTGGTCTGGCTGATCATGTCGTCCGCGGCGTTGCCCATCTGCGAGTAGTCGACGTAGATGTAGCCGTCGGTGAAGTCGCTCATATACCTGTCCTCAGTCTCGCGTCGGATGCGAAGGGGGTTCCGGGACCGCTCGGGCTCAGCCGGCCAGGGCGTCGAAGACGGCGTCCGACTGGGCGTACGCCTGGTTGATGGCCTCGTTGGAGGACCCCTGCTGTTTGCCGTGCTCGGTGAGGGTCTGGTTGAGCGTTTCGATCATGTCCTGGACGTTGGTGAGGATGACGTCGGCCTTCTCCTCCCAGGCGGTGACCAGGTCCTTGAACGCCCCACCGTCACTGCCCTTGTAGTGGGCCATGAGGTTGTTCTTGGTGTTCTCGACGTCCTGGCGGCACTTCATGACGCCGCTGAACGCCATCTCCAGCGCCTGGACACCGTTCCGTGTCGCATTCTCCTCAGACTGCTGCATTCCGTTGACGGCCATGCGTAGCCCTCTCGTCGCTCGATCCGGGATGGCGATGCTACGAGCGGGTGGTTGCCTTTCGAGTAATCTGACTTGTCGTCAGATTGCTTTTCAGTTGTCGCGCTTGCTCTGCCAGGCACAACGCGGTGCCGTGACATCGGCGCGGCCCGTCTGGGCGGCCTTCGGGGACAGGTCGGGGCCGGAGGGCAGCATCGCCAGCATCAGCAACGGCATCTCCTTCGGTGTCGCGTCCTGGTAGCCCAGCGCTTCAACGGCGTCCGCGGTGGCCAGGCGGTACTTCACACCGGTTTCGGTGACCAGATAGAGCGTGCCGCCGACCTTGCCGCCGCCCGCGCCCACGGCGCGGACCAAAGCGCCGCGGCCCGGTGGCACGGTGATCCGGTCCACGGGCAGACACGCCGCCGCGGCCGCTCCGGAGGAGTGCTGGGCGACCGGGCCGAGGTCGGGTGCGGCCACCAGCGCCACGCCCACCCGGGTGCCCTTGCCCTGCGGCGTGACCCGCGCGCACAGCGTCTGATCCTGCGGAACCGCCACCGGCTTCGGCGGGTTCTCCGGCGACGCTCCAGGGCCCTTCTCCTCCCCGGCGCCGGGCGCCAGATGGCTCTTGAGTGCCTGGGAGGTCAGCGTGACGGGGGCCGGGGAAGCACCGCCGTACGCCTTCTGGCGGGTCTGCGGATCGCCGAGCACCAAGGCCACCTCGGTTGCGGTGAGCGGTGCCAGGCCGTCCCCGCGCAGCAGGTAGTAGCGCGCGCCGGCGCCCGGGACGGTCAGCTTGAAGACCTGCCCGACCCTGGTCGCCTGGCCCCCCAGCTCGGGCCCGGGGGTTCCGAGTCCGGGGTTGTCCGGCGGGGCGAGGTCGGGCCCGGCGGGCAGCGCGTTCAGGAAGGCGGCCGAGACCGGTACGGGGTTGGTGGAGGCGTATCCGAGCGCCTCCGGTGCGGCGGAGGCGCGGTCAAGACGCAGCCGGCTTCCCTGCCACAGCAGGTAGTCGGTACCGCCCGGAGCCGCCACCAGTACCCCTTGGTCCTTGCCGAGGGAGTCGCCGCCGGCGCCGTTGCCCACCGCCAGGGTGGTGATGGCATCGACCTTGCCCGTGGCGTCCTTCTCGGGGGTGGCGCACACCTGCCAGGGATCACCGGACAGATCACCGGCCCCGGGAATCTCGTCCGGCGCCCCCTCGATGCCGACCGGGGCCCCGTGCGGAGTGCCCTTGAGGGAACCCGCGCCCACGGTGGTGGTGGCCAGGTCCCCTCCGCCAAGGAGTTTCGCCGACGCGTAATTGCGCACCGGGCGGAGCCGGCCGCCCAGGAAGAGATAGCGGGCCCCGCTGTTCTTGTCCACGATGAGATCGCCCGAGGAACGCCAGGAATCCGTTTTGCCTGGGCTGATCAGGCCGATGACGAAGGCTCCGGCCGCCAGCAGGATGGCGATGATGATCCCGATGGCCACGCCGCGGTTCGTCCGTCCCTGCGGGCTTTCGGGCGCGTCGGGGTCGGAGCGCAGCATGCTGGAGGTCAGACGGCCCATGAGGAACATGTGGGCCTGGACCTGGTCGCGTTTGTTCTGCATCGGTAAAGGGCCTTTCGCAGCTATCCGTTGAGGGCGCGGAGCCAGCCGTAGACGCCGAGCACCCACAGCGACAGGGGCAGCAGGCTGATGGCCATGGCGGAGTGCAGGATTTCGGCCGCCCGGCCCCAGTACGGGACCAGCCGGCGGCCGGGCACGGTCCACGATGCGATGGCGATGGCGGCGGCGACCGCCAGCAGCCCCGCCGCCAGCAGCAACCGCCCACCCGGGGTGGTGGAGACGGCGGCGTCGTAGGCCAGGAGTCCGGCGCCCCATACGCCTGCGGCGACCAGTGACAGGCGCTGGAGGGTGTTGCCCAGGCCGCGGCTGTGCAGCAGCAGGAGCAGGGAGAGGGCCACGATGGTGAGGGTGGTGGGGAGGGTGAGGCGGTGGGCCAGGCCGTACTGGCAGGCCGCGCAGATGGCGGCGGTGGCGCCGTACAGACCGGTCATCCAGCCGTCGGCGACCACGGTGCGGGCGGCCACGGCGGAGGGTGAGTGCGGCTCGATCCCCTCCTGCAACTGATGGGCGTTGGTGGGCAGTGGTGGCATGCGCATCCCGGAGAGCCGGAAGGACATCGAGGGCACGAACGCCCCGAAGATGACCGCGACGAGGGCGAGCACTCCGGCCGTGTGACCTGGGCCGAGATCAGCGGTCATCATCAGCGCCCCCGCCAGCACAGCGGCCACCGCGACCGCGACCAGGGCCAGGAACAGCGAGGCGAAGGCGGCCGCGACGGCGACCGCGAGCATCGCGCCGCCCGCCGCCGCGGCACCGGCGGCCAGGATCCGGGAGCCCAGCATCTCGTAGTAGTTCGGCCCGCTCAGAGCCCCGCCGGGCAGCAGCCAGCCGGCCAGGCCGAAGTACGGCACGGCCGCGAAGCCCAGCGCGGCACCGGCCTCCGCGTCGCCGACGGCACGGCTGGCCGAACCGGCGCCCCCGAGCAGCAGCATCCCCGCGGCGGCCGCGGCCAGCGCACGCAGCTCACCGGAGGACCCCGGCACGGCGAGCGCGGCCAGACCGGCGGCGAGGGTGAGCATCAGCATGCTCAGGAGCGTTCTGCGGCTGATTTTCGGCGCCCACCCGAAGGGGCGGTCCTGCATGGTGGTGGCGATGCCGTCCACCAGGTCGTCCAGCACGACCTCGGGGAGGGAGTCGGTGCGCGGCCGCAGGTAGAGGGTCTCACCGTCGCGCAGCCCGATGGACTCCAGGCTGCGGTCCTCTTCCAGCGGCTGCCCGCCCAGCCGCTGGAGGATCCAGCCGCCGTGTTCCAGCCCCTTTTCGGCGAGATCGTCACCGGCGTAACTCACCAGGGTGGGCAGCAGATCAGCCACGGGTACGTCGGCGGGAACCGCCAGATCGATGGATTTGGCCGGCGCGTGCACCGTGACACGGCACAGACCTGCCGTTGCGCTCTCAGGCATGGGAAAACTCACGCTTCGTCGGGAGACTTTCGAGTCTCCGGGGAGGGCCGTTCGTTGGACGTGTGCGCGGTTGAGCTGCACACTACTTTGCTGAACGCCTGGTCGTGTGCGTCCGTCTGAGTGAACCGTAGAAACGGATCGTAGACTCTTCCCGTCCGGTCGGGGTTCCTGCCCCCGGACCGGCCGCGATGGCACGTGCCGTCTCTCGCACCTGCACGCTTGTCTCCCCCGTCCCGGCTGTCCTGTTGCCCAGGTCAGCGTCCATACCTCCGTCCCGTCCCCGAGTTGCTGTCGGGTACGGCCGGAAGGACAGCACCCTCCGAAGGAGACCACCCGCTTGAGTACCGTCCTGTTCCGCAGGCCCGCGCGTCGGCGCGGACCGGACATGCCCGAAGGGGAACTGAGCCTCCAGGAGCCGCCCACTCTCCCCGAGGTCACCCCCGACTCCTCCGCCATCTGGAACTACCTCCCCATGGCACTGATGTCGGTGTCCATGATGCTCATGTACATGAGGCCCGGCGGCTCCAGGAGCGGCGCCTTCATCTACCTCGCCCTGGGCATGATGGTCGTCTCCGCGGGCGCCATGATCCTGGGCCAGCTCGTCCGCCGCAGCAGCGAACGCAAACAGAAACTCAAGGGCGAACGGCGGGACTACCTGCGCTATCTGCGCCAGACCCGGCGCAAGGTCCGCGGCGCCGTGGCCGACCAGCAGCGCGCCCTGGCCTGGCGCCACCCCGCACCCGATGCCCTGTGGTCGCTGGTCGGCACCAGCCGGCTGTGGGAACGCCGTCCGGCCGATGACGACTTCGGCGAAGTACGGGTCGCGGTCGGCGATCAGAAACTGGGGCTGCGGCTCGCCCCGCTGTCCACCAAGCCGGTCGAGGACCTGGAACCGCTCAGCGCACACGCCCTGCGCAGCTTCATCCGCGCGTACTCCACCGTGCCCGAGCAGCCCATCGCGGTCTATCTGCGCACCTGGGCCCGGGTGCTGTTCCGCGGCGACGAGGAGCGCATCCACGCGCTGGCGCGGGCGATGGTGGCGCAGCTGGCCGTGGTCCACTCCCCCGAGGACTTGTGGATCGCGGTCTGCGCGGCCGATGAGCGGCGCGGCGAGTGGGAGTGGGTGAAGTGGCTTCCCCACAACCTCCACCAGCAGGAGTCCGACGGCGCCGGTTCGGTACGGATGGTCGTCTCCTCCGTCAACGAGCTCGACGATCTCCTCGGCGCCGAGTTCACCGAGCGTCCCCCGTTCGAGCCCGACGCCATGGCCGGGCGTGAGGAGCCCTACACCGTAGTCGTCCTGGACGGGGTCACGGTCCCGGGCGGACATCGGATGGAGGGTCCCGGCTTCCGCAACGCGGTCGTCCTCGACCTGGACACCTCGCTCACCTGGCGGCCCGGCCGGTCCACGCTCCGGCTCGACCTGGCCGAAGAGATCATGCGCCTGGTGCGCACCGACCGTGAGCGCAAGGAGCAGCACACTCCGCTGGGGCGGCCGGACCGGATGAGCATGGCCACCGCGACCTCACTGGCCAAGCGGCTCGCCCCCTACCGGATGGGCATAGCCCAGGATTCCTCCGAACCCCTGGCCGCCGACGTCGAGCTGACCTCGCTGCTGGGCATCCCCGACCTGCACCGTCATGAGCCGCCCTCGCTGTGGGAGCGGCGTACGGGGTCGGAGCGGCTGCGGGTGCCGATCGCGGTGGGCCCGGACGGAGCGCCGGTGGAGCTGGACATCAAGGAGTCCGCGCAGGGCGGTACGGGCCCGCACGGAATGCTGATCGGCGCGACCGGCTCGGGTAAAAGTGAGCTGCTGCGCACCCTGGTACTCTCGCTCGCGCTCACCAACTCGTCCGAGACCCTCAATTTCATCCTGGTGGACTTCAAGGGTGGCGCGACATTCCTGGGCCTGGACGAATTGCCGCACACCTCAGCGGTCATCACCAACCTCGCCGATGAGGTGGCGCTGGTTTCCCGTATGCAGGACGCCCTGCACGGTGAACTCATCCGCCGCCAGGAACTCCTGCGGGCGGCCGGTAACTACACCTCGGCACTGGAATACGAAAAAGCCCGGGCCGACGGAACACCGCTGAACCCGTTGCCGAGCCTGTTCGTCGTCGTCGACGAGTTCAGCGAACTCCTCGCTGCGCACCGGGAGTTCATGGAACTCTTCGTCATGATCGGACGCCTCGGGCGCAGCCTCGGCGTCCATCTGCTGCTCGCCTCGCAGCGGCTGGACGAAGGCCGCATGCACCAATTGGAATCCCACTTGTCCTACCGCATCGGTCTGCGTACCTTCTCCGCGATGGAGAGCCGCGGCGTCCTCGGCGTACCCGACGCCTACGAACTGCCGTCGCGTCCGGGTAGTGGTTTCATCAAGACCGGTGTGGAAGCGCTGACCCGGTTCCGCGCCGCCTATGTCTCCGGTCCTTACCGCCGCCGGAGCGGCAGCGCGCATCAGGCCCGGGTGGCCAGTCAGGTGGTGCCGTGGACGGCGGGCTGGGTGGTGCCCCGGCAGCTGCCCGACCTGCCCGAGAACGAGCCCGAGAAGCCCGACGAGGAAGAGGACGGTGACTCGCTGCTGTCGGTCGCCGTGGACCGCATGCGCCACGCCGGCCCGCCCGCCCACCAGGTCTGGCTGCCCCCGCTCAACAAACCGTCCCCCCTGGATGAGCTGCTGGCGCCGCTGGCGCCCGACACCGAGTACGGCCTGACCTGCGACCGCGCGCGGCGGGGACGGCTCACCGCACCGGTGGGCATCATCGACCGTCCCTTCGACCAGCGCCGGGACGAGCTGCTGGTGGACGTGTCCGGCGCCGGTGGCCACGTCGCCATCGCCGGCGGCCCGCAGAGCGGCAAATCCACCCTGCTCCGCACCCTCATCACCTCACTCGCCCTCACCCACACCCCCCGCGAAGTGCAGTTCTACTGCCTCGACTTCGGCGGCGGCACCCTGGCCGGACTCGCTCGGCTCCCCCACGTCGGCGGTGTGGCCGCCCGCATGGACAAGGAGCGGGTCGGGCGGGTCATCTCCGAAATCACCTCGCTCCTCGCGCACCGGGAGAAGTTCTTCCTCGACCACGGCATCGACTCCATGCCCACCCTCCGCCGCCGCCGGGCAGCGGGCGAGTTCCCCAACGAGGCGCACGGCGACGCCTTCCTGGTCATCGACGGCTGGTCCACCGTCCGCCAGGACTACGACCAGCACATCCAGACCTTCAACGCCATCGCCAGCCGCGGCCTCAACTACGGAATCCACCTCATCACCACCACCGCCCGCTGGGTCGAACTGTCCTCCGCCATCCGCGACCAGTCCGGCACCCGCCTCGAACTGCGCATGGGCGACCCCATGGACTCCGGCATCGACATCCGCAAAGCCGCCAAAGTCCCCCGCATCCCCGGCCGCGGCCTCACCCACGACTCCAAGCTGGATTACCTCGCCGCGCTGCCGCGCGTGGACGGGAAGCCGGACGCCGACGACCTCTCCGACGGCGTCGCCGACCTCGTGGCGAGGGTGCGCGAACACTGGACCGGCCCGTCGGCCCCGCCCGTGAGGATGCTGCCCACTCTGCTCCCGGCCGCAGAACTGCCCGCACCCGAGGGCGACTTGCGGGTACCGCTGGGCATGGGGGAAGAGCGGATGGACACCCTCTGGCACGACTTCACCACCAACCCCCACCTGATCGTCGTCGGCGACACCGAAAGCGGCAAAACGAACCTCCTGCGTCTGATGGCCAAAGCCATCACCGACCGCTACACCCCCGCCGAAGCCCGCATCATGGTCGTCGACTACCGCCGCGAACTCGTCGAGGCCATCCCCGACGACTACCGCCTCGGCCACGCCGTCTCCATCGACGCCCTCAAGGAGCTGGTCGACGGAGCGGCCCGGGCCGTACGCACCCGACTCCCCGGCCCCGAGATCGCACCCGCGCGGATGCGGCTGTGCGACTGGTGGACCGGACCGCGGCTGTTCGTCCTGGTCGACGACTACGACATGGTCGGCGGCGGCGGACCCCTCAACCAGCCCTTCTCACCCCTCATGGACCACCTCGCCCTCGGCTACGAAGTCGGCATGCACCTCATCGTCGCCCGCGCCGCCGCCGGAGCCGGACGCGGACTCAACGACCCCCTCATGCGACGCCTGCAGGAAGTCAACGCCCCCGGCATCCTGCTCTCCTGCCCGCCCACCGAGGGCTATCTCTTCAGCAACGTCAAGGGCCGCAACCTCATACCAGGACGCGGCACCCACATCACCCGCCGCAAGAAGGTGGAGGTCCAAACCGCCCTCCTCGCCCCGGACTCCGCAGGCCCGGAGCCGGTACGGCCGGGGTCCTGATGCCGGGGACCGGATACGCCACGGGTGCGGGGGAACGAGTCCCCCGCACCCGGCGCGAGAGAAGCGCCCTAGGGCGCCGGGCGCCAGCCGCGGGCCTTGCCCAGCGGCACGATCACCATCGCGGCGCCCACCAGCAGCACCACCACCAGGGCACCGCCGCCGATCATCAGCGCCCGCACACGGGGCGTGTCCGAGGCGGCCGGGGGGATCTGCGCCGGGGCGGCCTCGGCCTCGGCGGCGGGCCCGTCGGTCGGGAGAACGGCCGTCAGCCCGGCGTAGGCATCCAGTTTGGGTACGACGTCGGGGTAGGCGGCCTCCAGCAGCCTGCGCGAGACCTGGGCCGCGGAGAGGTCGGGCTGGTAGGAACGGATCAGCGCCGCCGCTCCCGCCACGTGTGCGGCCGCCAGCGACGAGCCCGAACCGATGTAGTGGCCACCGCCCTTGGGCCCGATGCCCACCACGGCGTCACCGGGCGCGGCCAGGTCGGGGTCGAGCGCCGGGGGCGCTCCCTTGGGGCGGGTTCCGGCCGGGCCGTAGTCGACGACCGACAGCACCTGGGGGATACGCGCCGGCCAGTACGCCCTGGCCCGGGTGTCGGGCTTCCCGTCGGCGCCCTCGGGAGCGACGTCGGGGGCCACGGGGGCGACGATCAGCACGTCCTTGCTGCCGGCGTAGGCGACGGATTCGGTCAGCTCCTTGCCGCCGGTGGCCAGGGCCTGGCCGACGTACACCACGTCCGCCCCGTTGTCCACGGCGGACCTGATGCCGTCCGCCACCAGCTGGGCGGAGGGATTGCCCCGGGTGTCCGTACCTCGTACGGCGAGGATGCGCGCGGCGGGCGCGACACCCGTGACGGCGCCCTTCCCGGTGGGGGCGGCCGCGATCAGCCCCGCGGCGAAACTGCCGTGGCCCACGCAGTCCTGACCCGCCGTGCCCTCGGCCGTGACGCGGCCGGACAGCGCGGGGCTCTGCTGTCCGACCCCGGTGTCCACCACGGCCACGGTCACGCCGACGCCCTGCGACAGCTGCCAGGAGCGGGACAGTTGGAGCGCCTGGTGCGTCCAGGGCCGGGCTTCGGCCGTCTTGACCGAGGCGGTGGCACACGAATCGTCGGCAGCCATCCGCAGCCGCAGCGGGGGCAGCCTCACCGGATCGCCGTCATCGGCATGGGCGGGCGGGGACATCACCAGAACGGGAAGTGCGGCTGCCGCCGCGAGGGCCGCAGCCCGACGGTAACGGTCGGATGGCATACGGCACATGGTATGGGATTGGATATGGGGACCGGGCCGGGCCCGGCCCCCCACGAAACCAGGAGGTCGTAGCGTGTCACGGCAGGTACTTACGGTCGGTCCGGAGCAGCCGGAGGGTTTCCGGACGATTGGTGAGGCGCTGGCCACGGCACGCACGGGCGCGGTCATCCACGTCCGTCCCGGCCGGTACGCCGAAAACCTCACGGTCCGGACCCGGGTGACGATCGTGGCCGAGGGTGAGCCGGGGAGTGTGGAGATCTGTCCGCGGCGGGGTACGGCGTTGACGCTGGTGGCGGATGCGGTGATGCTGACCGATCTGGTGCTGCGCGGCGGAGCTGAGGATGTGGCCGTGGTGGACGCGCCGCGCGGTCAGGTGGCCATGGACAGTTGCACCATCGTCGGGTCAGGGTGGACGGCGGTGCTGGCGCGGCAGACGGGTTCGCTGGCCATGCGCGGCTGCCGGGTCACCAACCGCGAGGGCGCCGGAATCGTCGACACATCCGAGACCGGCAGCGTCATCGAGGACTGTGTACTGGAGAACCTCGGCACCTCGGCCATCGTGCTCAGCGAGAACGCCCGGTCCACGATTCGCAACTGCCGCATGCGCGACGCACGCGGCAACGGCGTCCTCGCCAACGGCGAAGCCCAGGGTTCGATCGAGTCGTGTGACATCACCGCGACGGACAAGCCCGCGATCGCGCTGGAGGGCAACAGCACGACGCGAGTCATGCACACCACCGTGCGCGACACCTCCGTCGGCGTCTACCTGACCAGCTCCTCGCGTCCCACACTGGAGCAGGTGTCGGTGTCCGGTACGACCGGGCCGGGGATCGCATTGTCAGCCGGCGCCGACCCCCTGTTGCGGCGGTGTACCACGACCCGGACGAAGGGTCCTGGGCTGGTGGTCTCGGAGCGTTCGCGCGGCACCTTCGAGGACTGTGAGTTCACCTCGGCAGGCGGTTCGGCGATCCGGGTGGCCGACTCCAGTTCGCCGTCGTTCTTCCGCGCGGTGGTGCGTGACTGCGCCGACCCCGCGGCCGCGGTGCAGCTCGTCGATGAGTCGACCGCGGAGTTCGACCGGCTGGAGGTGTCGGACGCCCAGGGCAGCGCCATCTCCATCCGCACCCACGCCAACCCGCTCGTCCGCCATGCCCTCATCACCGCACCCGGCCGGTTCGGCGTCGAGGTGGGCGAAGAGGGCCGCGGCCGACTGGAGTTCTGCACCATCGAGCGCGCCACCGACGCCGGGATACGCATCGCCGACGGCGGCAACACCCAACTGGACGACTGCGTACTGCGCGCCTCCGGCGAAGCCGCCGTCTCCATCGGCCGCGAGGGCATCGCCACCGTCCGCGACATCGAGATCGACGGCAGCGGCGCCTCCGGCATAGCCGTCGACGACGGCGCCGAACTCACCCTCACCCGGGCGCGGATCACCGGTGCCCAGGCGCATGGCGTCCTGCTCACGGCGGGCTCGCGCGCCGAACTGCGTACCTGCCAGATCAGCGGCAGCGTCGGCGACGGCATCCGCATCGACACCGCCGAGCCGGTCACCGTCACCGGCTGCACCGTCCGCGACAACCGCGGCGCCGGACTTGCCCAGACCCGGCCCAGCGAGCGCCTGGACATCACGGAGCTGACCAGCGCGGACAACGGGACGCCCGACGTGTGGGGTGACGCGGTGGCCGCTGGTGCCGGTGGGCGCGCCGCTTCCGGCAAGGACTCCGGCCGCGGTGAGCCGGCGGATCCGCTGGAGGAACTGGACGCCCTGATCGGTCTGGAGGGGGTCAAGCACCAGGTACGGACCCTGGTCAACCTCAACCAGCTCGCCCAGCGGCGGCAGCGGCTGGGCATGCCGGTGCCCTCCATGAGCCGCCATCTGGTCTTCGCCGGCCCCCCGGGTACGGGTAAGACCACCGTCGCCCGGCTCTACGGCTCCATCCTCGCCCAGCTCGGCGTCCTCCCCGAAGGCCACCTGGTCGAAGTCTCCCGCGCCGACCTCGTCGCCCAGGTCATCGGCGGTACGGCCATCAAGACCACCGAGGCGTTCAACCAGGCGATCGGCGGGGTGCTGTTCATCGACGAGGCCTACACCCTCACCCCCGACGGCGGCAGCTCCAACGACTTCGGCCGCGAGGCCGTGGACACCCTGCTGAAACTGATGGAGGACCACCGCGAGGACGTGGTGGTCATCGCGGCGGGCTACTCCGCCGAGATGACGTCCTTCCTGGAGTCCAACCCCGGCCTGGCCTCCCGCTTCACCCGCACCATCGAGTTCGCCAACTACTCCGTGACGGACCTGGTGACCATCACGGAGAGCATGTGCGCCTCCCACCAGTACGAACTGGGCCCGGGGACCACGGAGACGCTCGCGGCGCACTTCGAGGGGATGGACCGGGGCGCCAGCTTCGGCAACGGCCGCGCGGCCCGCCGGGTCTTCGAGGAGATGGTCGACCGCCAGGCCTTCCGCCTCGCCACCATGGCCGAACCCGCCGAACGGGACCTCACCCTGCTGCTCCCCGAGGACGTCAGCGACGAGAGCGGCGCACACCAGCAGACCGAAGAGGACCGGGAGGCGATGCTCGCCAGGCTCGAGGCCATGGTCGGCCTCAGCGCGGTCAAACGCGAGGTCACCGACTTGGTCTCGCTGCTCACCACGGCCAAGCAGCGCGAGGCCGCCGGGCTGCCGGCCCCGCGCATCAGCCAGCATCTGGTCTTCTCCGGCCCGCCCGGCACCGGCAAGACCACCGTCGCCCGCCTCTACGCCGGGCTGCTGCACTCCCTGGGCGTCCTGCCCCGCGGCCAGCTCGTCGAGGTCGCCCGCGCCGATCTGGTGGGCCGCTATGTGGGCCACACCGCGCAGCTCACCAAGGAGGTCTTCGAAAGCGCCATGGGCGGGGTGCTGTTCATCGACGAGGCCTACACCCTCACCCCCGAAGGGAGCGGTTCCGACTTCGGCCGCGAGGCCGTGGACACGCTGCTGAAGCTGATGGAGGACCACCGGGACCAGGTCGTGGTCATCGTCGCCGGCTACACCGCGGAGATGCGGCGCTTCCTGGCCTCCAACCCAGGCCTGGCCTCCCGCTTCTCGCGGTTCGTGGAGTTCGAGAACTACTCCACCGACGAGCTCCTCACCATCCTGGAGCGGCACGCCGAGGAGTCCGGCTACACCTGCACGGCGGACACCCTCGACGCGCTGCACACCCATATCGACGCCATCCCCCGCGACCGCTCCTTCGGTAACGGGCGCCTGGCACGGCAGCTCCTGGAAACGATGATCACCCACCAGGCCCGGCGGCTCACCGCAGTGCGCGCACCCAGCGTGGACGATCTGCGGACGCTGCTACCGGAGGATCTGCCGGCCGCAGGACTCGGTGTATTCGGGTGAGCGGGTGGGGGTGTCAGGGGCGCGGTCCGACCGCCGTGGCGCCGATCCATGGTCAGAATGCCCGCGGGCGCCACGGAATTTCGCTCGGCACGGGCAGAGGGCGGCCGGGTTGCCCGGGAGGCCCTCCGCCCGTGCCTGTTTCTAGCGGCGCAGCGCGGCCAGGTTGCGGTAGCCGATCGCCGCGTGTTCCAGGGACTGGCCCGGGTTGGTGGTGCTGGGCGCGTTGTCCTGCTCGACCATCGGGTTGTGGTAGTTGCGGTCTCCCACGCGGGAGAAGAACGTGGTGTAGTCGATGACTCCGGTGCCGAACGGGACCATGTCGTAGCCCATCCCGTTGGTGGCGTTGACGACGCCGTCCTTGGCGTGGAACAGCGGGTAGCGCTTGTTGTTACGGGTGACGAGGCCGGCCGGGTCGAAGACGTTCGTCTGCGTGGAGCCGTCGTGGGCGGTGTAGGTGCGGAACTTGTACTGGGCGACGTGTGCCCAGAAGACGTCCATCTCCAGCCAGACCACCTTGGGGTCGGTGATGGACAGGAAGTACTCCAGCTTGCGGATGCCGGAGCTGCGGGTGGGCTTCCCCTGGGCGTCCAGCGGACCGCCGTCGAGGAGGAAGCCGTAGGCCGCGTCGTGGTTGTGGGTGTAGAGCTTGAGGCCCGCGCGGCGGGCGATCGCGCCGAGGGCGTTCCACTTGTCGGCGGCCACGTCCCAGTCGGCCTTGTAGGCACTTCCGGTGGGGTCGCCACCGGTGCCCATGTGGGGCAGGCCGAGGATGTTCGCGATCTCCAGGTGCTTCTTGAAGGTGTCCAGGTCGGCGCTGGTCAGGGGCCAGGAGCCAGGGATGAAGCCGTGGTTGCCCTGGGCGCGCAGCCCGTTGTCGTCCAGCCAGCGGCGCAGCAGCTTGGCGCCCTCGACGGACTCCAGGCTCGCGCCGCCGGGGGCGTTGGCGTGCTGGCCGTAGCCGGCGAACTCGACCTGGCGGTAGCCGAAGCGGGCGAGCTGTTCGAAGACGGCGCGGAAGCCGGACGGGAGGGAGGTGGTGAGCGGGTCGCGGCCGATGGCGTCGCGGACCGTGTAGAGGATGATGCCGCGCTTGTCCGCGGGGACGAGTGCGTGCCCTCTGCCGGTGCCGGCCGACCGGGGTGCGGCCTGTACGGGGCTCGCGCCGAGGACGGGGGCTGCGATCGCCCCGGCCGCGACGGCGGTGCAGGTGCTCAGGAAGCGGCGGCGGCCGATGCCGAGGCTGCGGCGCAGCTGGTCGTCGGTGTCAGGCGTGTTGTTCACGGGGTGCCTTCCTTCGTTTCCTCTGGGGCGTCGGTATCGAGACCGGCGAGGTGGAGCAGCAGGGACTTCACGTCGGTGGCCGCGATGCGGTCGCCGACGGCGCGGGGGGTGGAGCACAGGAGGAGCGGACCGTCGTCGTCGCTCGTGGGCAGGCGGCCGTGGCTGCCGCGGATCGGGGTGGGGTCGAGGGGGACGACCGCCATCCGGTAGCGCATCCCGAGCTTCTTGCGGGCGAGCGCGGTGGCGGCCTTGACCTTCACATAGGGGTCGAGCGGGTCCATGAACAGCTCGACCGGGTCGTAGCCGGGCTTGCGGTGGATCTCGACGAGTTGCGCGAAGTCGGGCGCGCGGGCGTCGTCGAGCCAGTAGTAGTACGTGAACCAGGCGTCCGGTTCGGCGATGGCGACCAGTTCGCCGGAGCGTGCGTGGTCGAGGTGGTGGGCTTTCTTGCCCTCGTCGTCGAGTAGTTGCTCGATTCCGGGCAGCCCGTCGAGGGCGGCGCGGGTGGCGGCCATGTCCTCGGGGCGGCGGACGTACACATGGGCGATCTGGTGGTCGGCGACGGCGAAGGCGCGGGAGGCCATCGGGTCGAGGTATTCCATACCGTCCTGGGTGTGCACCTCCAGCAGCCCGGCGCGGCGCAGGGCGCGGTTGATGTCGACGGGCCGGCTGACGCGGGTGATGCCGTACTCGGACAGTGCGACGACCGTACGGCCCTCGGCGCGGGCGTCGTCCAGCAGCGGGGCCATGGCCGCGTCCAGGTCGGCGGCCGCCTTGTGGGAGCGGGGGTCGTCGGGGCCGTAGCGCTGGAGGTCGTAGTCGAGGTGCGGGAGGTAGCAGAGCGCCAGGTCGGGGTGGCGGGTGCGGAGGATATGGCGGGTGGCGTCGATGATCCACTGGCTGGAGAGCAGATCGGCTCCGGGTCCCCAGAAGTGGAACAGCGGGAACGTGCCCAGCTTCTCGGTGAGTTCGTCGTGCAGGGCGGGCGGCCGGGTGTAGCAGTCCGGCTCCTTGCGGCCGTCGGCGTAGTAGACGGGGCGCGGGGTGACGGTGAGGTCGGTGTCGGCGCCCATGGCGTACCACCAGCAGATGTTGGCGACCGTATAGCCGGGGTGGGCGCGGCGGGCCGCGTCCCACACCTTGTCCCCGGCGACCAGGCCGTTGTGCTGGCGCCACAGCAGGACGTCGCCGAGCTCGCGGAAGTACCAGCCGTTGGCGACGATGCCGTGTTCGGAGGGCATCGTGCCGGTGAGGAAGGTGGACTGGGCGGCGCAGGTGACGGCGGGCAGTACGGTGCCGAGATGGGCCCGGGAGCCGGCGGCGGCGAGGGCCTTGAGACGGGGCATATGGGCGAGGAGCCGGGGGGTGAGGCCGACCACGTCGAGGACGAGGAGCGGGGTGGGGCGGGGTGCGGGCCCGGTCATGGCAGTGGTCATGGCAGCTCCTTCAGCCCGAGGCCGGTCAGCTCGTCGCGGGCGAGGGCGAGTTCGGCGGCGATGCCGTCGGCGAGCCGGTCCCGGCTGCGGGGCCGCAGCTCGGGCGGGAGCGCCTGCCAGGTGTACGTCTCGACCTCCAGATGGCGGGTCAGCGGCTGCGGGCCGCCGACGAGGCGGTTCAGGGCCGTCCGCAGGACCGGGAGTGTGGAGGTCAGGGGCGCGGCGGGGGCGGCGTGCAGCGGGACGTGGAAGTGGGACCGCCAGGGGGCGGTGGCGGGCAGGGCCGAACCGCCGACGGCCTCGTCGAGGTCGTCGGTGCCGGACAGGCCGGTCGTGGTGACCGTGCGGGTCTGGTGCAGGAAGCGGGGTTCGGCGAAGGCGGCGAGGGCCGCGCGGACCTCCGGCCGGTCGGGGTGTTCGGCGTGCAGGGCGGCCGACAGCTGGGACTTGACGACGGGGACGCGGGCGGCGGCGAGCGCGTCCAGGGCCGCCGTCGGATCCTCGAAGGACGTGGCGAGATGGCAGGTGTCGACGCAGACGCCGATACGGGGGTGGCCGACGGCGGTGAGCGGGGCGATGGCGTCGCCGGTGGTCTCCACGGTGCAGCCGGGCTCCGGCTCCAGGCCCACCCGGACGCTCCGGCCGGTCAGCTCCGCCAAGGCGTCCAGGCGCTCGGCGAGGGTCGACAGCGCCCGCTGCCCGGCGCGGGCGCGGTCGGCGCTCCAGGTGGTGCGCCAGCCGAGCGGCAGGGTGGAGACGCTGCCCTCGGTGACATCGTCGGGCAGCAGACCGGTGAGGATCCGGGCCAGTGCGGTGGTGTACTCCAGACGCTCGGGGTCGGCCCAGTCCGGCTTGTACACGCGGTACTTCACCTCGGCGGCGCCGAAGCCCTCGTACGGGAAGCCGTTGAGGGTGACGACCTCCAGGCCGCCGCGGTCGAGTTCGCGGCGCAGGGCGCGCAGCGCGGCCGGGTCGGTGTCGAGGGTACGGGCGGCGTCGCGGGCCAGCCACAGGCCGATGCCGAGGCGGTCGCGGCCGAGGCGGCGGCGGACGGGCGCGCAGTGGTCGCGTAGCTGGGCCATGACGCCGTCGAGGGTTTCGGCGGGGTGCACATTGGTGCAGTAGGCGAGGTGGACGGTGGTGCCGTCCGGGTGGCGGAAGCGCATCGCTCACTCCCCTCCGCGCAGCAGGGAGTTGCCCTCGTGGGTGGCCTTCGGCGGGGTGACCTCGAGTTCCAGCCGGCCGCTGAGCCCGTAGAAGGCGACGGGGTTGCGCCACAGCACCCGGTCGACGTCGTCCTCGGTGAACCCTTCGGCCAGCATCAGGTCGGCCACCCGGCGGGTCTTCAGCGGATCGCTTCTGCCCCAGTCGGCGGCGGAGTTCACCAGCACCTTCTCGGGCCCGTACGCGCGCAGGATCGCCACCATCCGCCGCTCGTCCATCTTGGTGACGGGGTAGACGGAGAATCCCAGCCAGCAGCCGCTGTCCTTGGCCTCCTTGACCGTCGTCTCGTTGAGGTGGTCCACCAGTACCCGGTCCACGGGCAGCGCGGACTCGCGGACGGCGTCGAGGGTGCGGCGCAGCCCGGCGAGCTTGTCGCGGTGCGGGGTGTGCACGAGCGCGGGCAGGCCGTGGTCGGCGGCGAGCTGGAGCTGTGCGGCGAGGGCGGTGTCCTCGGCGGGGGTCATCGAGTCGTAGCCGATCTCCCCCACGGCCACGACCTGGTCCTTGACGAGATAGCGGGGCAACTCGTCGAGGACGGGCACGCAGCGGGGGTCGTTCGCCTCCTTGGGGTTGAGGGCGAGCGTGCAGTGGTGGGCGATGCCGTGCTGGGCGGCGCGGAAGGGCTCCCAGCCGAGGAGTGAGTCGAAGTAGTCGAGGAAGGAGGCGGGCGAGGTACGGGGCTGGCCGAGCCAGAACGAGGGCTCGACCACGGCGCGGATCCCGGCGGCGCGCATCGCCTCGTAGTCGTCGGTGGTGCGGGAGGTCATATGGATGTGCGGGTCGAACAGGCGCATCAGGACTCCTCCTTGCCGTGGGGGTGGTCCGCCTCGGGGTCGTCGGCAGCCAGGTCTTCGGCGGCCAGGTCTTCGGCGGCCAGGTCCAGAACGCGGTACAGGTCGGCGGGCACGGGCCGGTCGGCGGCGGTGCGCTCGGCCGCGTAGTCGGCGAGCATGCGCGCCAGTTCGGCGTCCCCGCGCCCGCGCGCCGCGAGGCCGGCCACCGCGTCCACCGGGACGCCGGTGAACAGACACTTCAGTACGG
Source organism: Streptomyces sp. NPDC000941 (assembly GCF_053599555.1). Taxonomy (NCBI): domain Bacteria; kingdom Bacillati; phylum Actinomycetota; class Actinomycetes; order Kitasatosporales; family Streptomycetaceae; genus Streptomyces; species Streptomyces sp. NPDC000941. The sequence continues at coordinate 2,462 of NZ_JBSFMM010000018.1, read as the reverse complement.
CGTGCCGCCAGCTGTGGGCGTCGAGGTGGCGGGCCGCGTAGGGGCCGAGCGCGGCGGCGAGGAGACGGGTGTCGTTGGTGCGCAGGGCGTCCTCGACCAGGGGGACCGCGTCGGGGCCGGGCACGAGGTGCGGCAGGGCGCACAGCACGGCGCGGCGTTCGGCGGCCGAGCCCTGGTGGTAGAGGCGGGCCAGGGTGGCGGGGTCGGCGTGGGCCGCGTACAGGATCAGGACGCGGGCGGCGTCGGCGTGCCGGCTGCCACAGCGGCGCCCGGCCTCGGCCACGCGCAGCTCCCACGCGGGCCTGGGCCCGACGGAGTTGGCGGCGGCCTCGTCCAAGGCCTGCCGGAGCCAGGCACGGGCGGCCGGGTGGAGGTGTGCGTCGAGGTGGTCGCGGAGTGCGTCGGGGAGTGCGTCGGGGGCGGGGTCCGGGCCGGTGCCCGTGGCGGGCGAGTGGGTCATGGCGTGCTCCCTTCCGGCACGGCGGTGGCAGCCGCGCGCCGCAGGAACGGCAGGGAGGTCTCGGCGTAGTGGGGGCCGGCGTGGGAGTGGCGGGGCAGCTCGACGACGGTCAGGCCCTGGTAGCCGGTCGCGGCGAGCGCCGCGAGGACGGGCGGGAAGTCCATCTCCCCCTCCCCGAACGGGAGGTGGTCATGGACACCGCGCCGCATGTCCTCGATCTGGACGTGCCGCAGCCAGGGCGCGGCGGCGCGTACGCAGTCGGCGGGCGGCAGGGGTTCCAGGCACTGGCAGTGGCCGAGGTCCAGGGTGAGGCCCAGCGCGGGCGGATCGCCGAGGAGGCGGCGTAGGTGGTGGAAGTCGGCGAGGGTGGCGAGGAGATGGCCGGGTTCGGGCTCGATGGCGAGCGGCACCCCGGCCGCGTCGGCGGCTTCCAGGACGGGGGTGAGGGCGGCGGCGAGCCGCTGCCAGGCGGTGGCGGCGGCGTCGTCGGTGACGGCGTCACTGGTGGCCGGGTCACCGGTGACCGCGCCAACGGCAGGCGCAACACCAGCGGTCGCGCCACCAGCGGGCGCAACACCGGCAGGCACACCACCAGCAGGCGCACCACCGGTGAGCGCAACACCAGCGAGCGCGCCACCGGCAGGCGCAACACCAGCGGGCGCATCACCGGCAGGCACACCACCGGTGAGCGCAACACCAGCGAGCGCGCCACCGACAGGCACACCACCAGCGGTCGCGCCACCAGCGGTCGCGCCACCAGCCGCCGCACCCCTGGCAGGCACACCACCAGCCGCCGCAACACTGCCAGGCACACCACCGGTGAGCGCATCACCAGCGAGCGCGCCACCGGCAGGCACACCACCAGCCGCCGCGCCACCAGCAGCCGCACCACCGGCAGCCGCACCACCGGCAGCCGCGCCACCCCTACCCGCACCATCCGTCGGCGGAACGACTCCGCTGAAGCAGTGCACCGCGTGCGCGCCGAGGTCGGCGGCCACCCGGACCGCGCGTAGCAGGAGGTCCACGCGGCGGGCGCGGGCCTCCGGGTCCGGGTCGAGGAGCGAGGGGCCGTGTTTGCGGCGGGGGTCGAGGACATAGCGGGCGCCGGTCTCCACGGCGACGTCGAGTCCAAGCGCGGCCAGGCGCCGGCCGACCCGCCGGGTGCGGGCGGCGAGGTCGGGGGCGAGCGGGTCGAGGTGCATATGGTCGAGGGTCAGGCCGACACCGTCGTAGCCGAGGTCGGCCAGGAGGGCGAGTGCGTCGTCCAGGCGGAGGTCGGCGAGGCCGTTGGTGCCGTAGCCGAACCGGAGGGCTGTCCCCTGGGAGGTCATGTGACACTCACCCGCTTCGAGAAGCGCCGTGCCAGTGCGGTGAGAGCGACCGTGCCCAGCGCGGTGGCCCCGGCTCCGGCGCGGGCGGCGAGGGCCGCCTGGAGCGGGATGGTGGCGCGGATCCCGGCGCCCACGGCGCGCTGGGTGAGCGGCGGCGAGGGGTTGAGGGCGGCGTTCAGGTACGGGCGGGCCGTGGCGGCGGCGTAGCTGAGGGCGAGGGCGGTGGTGAGGAAGCCGGCCGGCCGATGACGACCTGTGCTGCGCGAGGGAGTAGGCGAGGCGCCGGCATCCCTTCGCATCGCGGCTACGAGGGGATGTCGGCGCGGCCGGTCTCTCTCGCGCCCCAGGTCGCCCGGCAGCAGCCGGGTCAGGGTGGCCGTGGCGGCCAGCGCCGCGAGTGGGGCGAGCGGGGTGCCGTCGCGGGTCTCCTGGCGGGAGACGGCGGTGACGGCGAGCGTATGGGTGGAGAGCAGGGCCGCCGAGTGCAGGGCCGGGCGGACGGTGCCGGCGGTGGCCGCGGCGCCGAGGAGCAGGTCGAGGCCGCGGGCGGCGGCCATGGCGCCGGGCCCGGCGGGTGTGCGCTTCAGGACCAGGTCGTACGACCAGACGGTGGCCGCCAGGGGCACCGCGACCGCCAGCGCCGGGCGCCCCGCGCGGGCGGCCAGGGCGAG
>NZ_JBSFMM010000017.1:0-83345 GCF_053599555.1 Streptomyces sp. NPDC000941 | reverse complement strand
TCGTGTTTGTTGTTTTGTGGTTTTTTTTAGACCCCCACCCGCCGTGTGGCGGGCGTGTCGCTGTCTCATACTCACCGCGGATACCGCGTAGCGGATGGCAGAGTCATGCCCATGCTGACCTCGACGCGTGAGCGGCGAAGACACTTCGCCGCAGCCGCTCTCCTCCTGAGCGCCGCGATATCCCTGACCGCCTGCGGAGAGCAGCGCGGCACGGACCCGGCCGCCGGCGCCCCGGCCTCGCCCCCGCCTCCGAGTTCCAGCCCGGCTTCCGCCGGAGCCTCCCCCTACGTGGAGCCCGGAGCGGGCGACGGCGCCCCGCACTACAACGAGAACAACGCCGGCCGCCGCCCCGGTGAGATGTCCGTCGACAGCGCGGAGGACGCGCGCAAGGAGGCCGACCGCATCGAGCCCGTGCTCAGGCGGCTCTGGAAAGAGAAGAAGTGGGACGTCAAGTCCGTGCGCGCGGCGATGCTGGAGCTCGGGTACGAGGAGGAGCGGACCGGGGCCGGGGGCAAGTGGCTCGGCGGGACGCTCACCGTGAAGGGGATGGAACCACGCTACGAGACCGACCACTATGTGACGCCCGAGGGCGCCCGGGTCGGCCTCCGCGTCCATGACGACGCCTGCGTCACGGCCTTCGTACAGAAGACCAACTACCAGGTGCGGACGAACGGCCCGTACCTGGAGACCGGCTGCTTCGAGCCGCCCTTCGCCCACTGAGCAGACATCGGCGTAGATGTCCGCGGACAAAGCGCGTTGTCCGCCCTTCGACCTGCGATTTCGCGGTCGGAATGGGGCGGACAAAGGCATCTCCGGAGAGCGTGACCGCACCAGTCGTCATCGACCATGGAGGTTGTGTGGTGCGCGTTTCACTCTCCCGTGTCTGCCGCGTCGCGGCAGTTCCCCTGCTCTCCGCCCTCTTGCTGACAGTGACGGGCAGCGGCACGGCCACCGCGGCGGAGGCCCCGAACCCGGCCGAGTACCAGATCGGTACGTTCAACATGGCGGGCGGCAACGACGAGCACGGCGTCAAGGGAATAGAGGCCCCCGAGGCGCTGGTGCGCAGCATCCAGGAGCGCCGCCCGGCCTTCGTGGCGCTCCAGGAGGGCTGCGCGGACTGGAGCGCGACGCTCCGCGACCGCTTGGCCGGCGGAGGAGGCCAGGACGGCGAGTACGCCGTGTTCTTCGACGCGGTGAAGCGCGGCGATCCGGACCAGAACAAGCCCACCGAGCAGATCGCCGATGCCACGTGCAAGCACGGCGGAGTGGCGTTCGGCAACGGCCTTGTCGTCCGCAAGGACGTCTTCGGGGTCGCTTCGGACCAGCCGGTCGAGTCCTACCCGCTGACGCGCTACGTGATCGACGACCGTCAACGCATGGGTGACCTGGAACAGGCACGGAAGTACGCGGAGAAGGAGCGGCGCGAGATGCTGTGTGTCCGCGCCGAGGCGAAGCGTATGGTCGCCTGCTCGCTGCATCTGACGTATGACGACCGTGACTTGCGCATCGCCGAGGCGTCCAAGGCGCGCGAGATCCTCCAGGGCGCCTATCCCGGATACACCAAGCTTCTCGGGGGTGACTTCAATGACGATCCGCTCTCGGCGGTAGCCGACCACTTCTACGCCCCGGGTTATCAGCGCGGCGCGGAGGGGGAGTTCAAGGAGGCCGACAGCCCCTGCGGCAATGAGATCGAGGAATCGACTCTGGCGCCGGGCCCGGTCGGCTGGCCGACGTTCACCTACTGCCGCTCCGGTGAGGGTACCCACAACAACGGCATGAAGATGGACGCGCTGTTTGTGTCGCCCACGGTCGCGGTGACGTGGTCCGACGCCACGAAGGCCCTGCACTCCGACCATGTGCCGCTGTGGGCGGGCGTGATCCTGTGAACGTGATTCCTTGAACGGAGCGGGGCGCGGCCGACCATCGACCGCGCCCCATCGGCCGCGCCCCGCTCTCGCGGGCCGGGCGCGGCTGGGCTACTTGATGTAGACCAGGCCGTCGGAGGTGATGGTCGGACGTCCGCTGGTGCCGACGACGACGATCTTGACGGTGTGCTTGGCACTGGTGGACCAGGACTTCGTCCAGATGGCGTTGCGGTACATCGTCGAGGAGGAGCGCAGGTCGACGGTGGCGGTCTTGATGCCGTCCACGTAGACGTACGCCTGGCCGGAGGTCGATGCCCGGGAGACCACCCAGGCCGCGGAACGGCCGGTGAAGGTCCAGGTCAGGCTGGCGCCCTTGCTGCCGCTCGAGTACGACTTGCCGCCCAGGTAGCTGGTGGAGGATCTGGTCGTCCAGCTACCGGACTTCACCGCCGAGGACTCCTGGAGGATGACGGGCGTGTAGGAGGGCGAGGAGGTGCGGTAGTTGCCCGCGTAGTCGTAGGCGCGCATGGACCAGGTGGAGGCGGTGCCGGACGTGGCCGTGCGGTTGGAGGTGGTGGTCGTCGGGCCGAACGTCGCGGTGGTCGGGGACAGCAGCTTCACACTCTGGAGGGCGGCGTTGTCGGTTGCCTTCCAGTCCAGGCGGACCGGGACGGCGGTGGTGTTGACCGTGCCGGTGCGGAGGGTGAGCTTCGGTGCCGTGGTGAAGGTCGGGGCGGTGGTCTCGGCGATGGCGGTGGTGGCGGCGGTGGTCGCCGTCTTCCCCGACTGGTGCACGGCCCGCACCGCGACCTTGTGCGTGCCCAGCGCCAGGGTGGCCGACGCGGAGGTGCCGGTGCCGGAGGTGGTGGCGACGACCTTGCCGTCGACCAGCAGCTCGTACCTCTTGATCAGGGCTGCGGGAGTGGTGGCCGACCAGTGAACGGTGATGCCGGCCTTGGTGTAGTAGGCCGAGTTGTACAGGCCGGCCCCGGATACCGAGGTGATCTTCAAACCGGCGACGGGGCCGGCTGCCCAGCCGCGGATGGTGGGCAGCTGGGCGTAGAGCGAGCTGCCGGGGCACTCGGTGTTGTAGCCATCGCGGTGTCCGGAGACCCGGTTGAAGGTGTACTTCGTGTCGGCCGTGTAGCTGGTGCCGAAGTAGTTCTTCTGGGTCGCTCCGGCGGTGAGCTGGACGGTGCCGGCCGGGTCGGCGCCGTACTGGCCGAGCTTCCATCCGGCCAGCCGGGCGATCGACGTCAGTGCGTTCGTGGACGCGCCGGTGGAGGTGTAGTTGCCGAGAACGGCGATACCGGCGCTCTCGCGGTTCCAGCCGTAGGTGTGCGCGCCGAGTACCGGCATATCGACGCCGCCCGCGCGGCCTTCGAAGATGGTGCCGCACTTGTCGACCAGGAAGTTGTACCCGACGTCATTCCAGCCGTTGGTCTTGACGTGGTAGATGTAAATGCCACGCACAATCGAGGCGGAGTCTGCGCAGCTGTAGTCGTTGGTCCCGTCCGTGTGGTGGACGAAGACCGATTTGACGTCAGTGTTGTACGTCGGAGGGTCTTCCGGCGTGATGCCCGTGGTGTCGGCGCCCCATGTGGTACGCGAGACGATCGGCGGCTCGGGCACGGTGGACGGCGGCCCGCTGGTGGGGGAGGCGCTCGGCGAGGGTGAGGCCGTCGCCGTGTCGCTCGGTGAAGGTGAGGCCGTCACCGTGTCGCTCGGCGAGGGGGAGTCCGTTGCCGTGGTGGGGGTGTCGCTGGGGGTGGGGGTTTCGGTCGCTGTGTCTGTGGGCGTGCCGGCCGGCGTATCGGTTGGCGTATCGGCCGGCGTCGCGCTGTCCGAGGCGGAGGCGGTGGCGGAGGGGTCATCGAGGGTGTACGCGGCCGGGGCGGGGTCGGCGGTGGCGGCCTTTCCGGGGTCCACCAGATCGAGGCGCAGACCGTGCGGCAGGGCGGCCGAGGTCTTGCTGCCCGCCAGAACGCGCAACTGGACGCCGTTGGAAGGCCCGACCCAGTAGGGCTCGGTCGCTCCCCGCTCGCCCTTCGTCGGGACGTCCCCCCGGGCGTCGTTGTTTCCCACGGTGAACCACTGCGACCACGTACCGGTCTTCGCGTCACGGGTGCGCGCTTCGACCTTCTTGGGCGCCTTGGCCCTGGGGTTGGTCCAGCTCACGCCGAGCAGACTGAAGGGTTCGGTGGAACGATTTCCGAGCGTCACGTCCCCGTCCGTGCCGGGCTTCAAGGCGATACGGTGGACGGCGGCTTTGACCGGTCCGGAACCCGCTGCCCTTCCGGTATCCGCCGAGCCATCGGCCAGCCCTTCGAAGGCCAGCACCCCCGCCAGGCCGGCTGTCACCGCGGCAGCCGTTACCCATATCCGTCGTGATCTCAACGTTCTCTCCCAGCCCACGGTTGTCCTGATCAGGCGTAAACGGTCGTCGTGACCGCTGCCGCGTGTGGGGGAAGCGGATTAAATGGTTCCGGTACGCGTATTGGGCAGCTTATGGGGCTGGAAGGTCACTTTGCTGGGTCATCTGGGTGATGCGCGTCACTCATCGGCGTGAGCCGAGGCATGCGAGCGGCCCCGGTGCGCGTCCGCACCGGGGCCCATGGTCGTATTGCCGCGTCGGCTACCGGCGGTCCAGCAGGGGGTCGAAGCGCCCGTCCTTCACGCCGACGACGAACGCGCGCAGTGCGGTGCGGTTGGTGGCCAGGACGGCGTTGGGCTCGGAGCTTTCGCGAATGGCTATGCGGCTGCCGTCTGCGACGAGCTCTACGCAGTTGTTCCCGCCGTTGCCGCAGAACGATGACCGCTGCCAGGTGTATTGGTCCATTTCGCGTTCGGCTCCTCAGTAGGTAAAGAGCGCCGAGGTGTCGAGGGTGGTGCCGATCGGTTCTCCGATCGGTACGGGCTCACCGAAATTGGTCTCCAATGACGCGCGGTAGTGCTCCCCGCTGGGGAGCGAGTACAGCAGGCACTTGCCCACGATCGGGTTGACGATCAAGTAGTACGGGATGCCCGCTAGGGCGTACTTGCTGACCTTCTTCACTGTGTCGTTCTCGGGGTTGGATTCCGAGACGACCTCGGCCGCGAGGATGATTTCGTCGGCGGGGAATTTAGCCAGGTGCTTGCCACGGTAGGAAGAGTCGGCGACGGAGATGTCCGGCCGGAGGAGCGTCGTGCCGTGCCACCCTCCGTAGACGGTGTCGACCTCGGTCATGACAAACCACTTGGACACGAGCTGGGAGGCGATGGTGAGGACCATGTTCCCGTGAGAGCTGGTAACCACGGTGCTGACGTAAACCTCTCCATCGATCATCTCGGCGTGGTAGTCCGGGAACGCCGCGTCGAACTCCTCGAAGCGCCGCATCTGTTCGGTCTGCACTGGGCTCTCCATCTGCGCCGTCATGGTGTGCCCTCCCCTCGTGTCCTGGCCTCTGCCAGGGTAGCTGTGCGTATGTGCTCCCGCACTCGGTCAGCCCGGCTTGCCGTGCGGCGTTGGGCCTAGCGGCGCAGCAGCCGGTCGAAGCGCCCGTCCTTCACGCCGACGACGAACGCGCGCAGCGCGGTTCGGTCGGCGGTCAGGACGGCATCAGGCTCGGCGCTTTCGCGTATGGCTATGCGGCTGCCGTCCGCCGCGACCTCCATGCAGTTGTTGCCGCCGCCGCTGCAGAACGATGACCGCTGCCAGGTGTGCTGGTCCACTGATGGGTTCCTCTCACATGTCGCGGGCGATGGATCGGATGAGCTTCTGCGACTCATCGGGAGGGAGCGCTGACTCCTCCATCAGGTCCAGCAGAGCACGATAGTTGGCGAGCGGAGTCGGGGCGTCGGTGAAGTGGGGACCGTACGCCGTGTCCAACTGCACGGTGTCGAGCTGCGGTACGGGTCCCTCCGCATACAGGATCGACTGTCCGGCGCCGTAGAAGCTGCCCGCGCTGAACGGGATGACCAGCAGAGTGATGTTGTCACGGTCTGCGGCGTCGGCCAGGAATTCGAGCTGCTGTCGGGCCACATCCGGGCCGCCGAACTGCATATGTAGTGCGGCCTCGTGAATGATGCCGACGTAGGGGGTCGGCTCATCTCGATCGAAGATCCCCTGGCGCCCCAGGCGGTGTGCGACGCGCAGTTCCACGTCCAGACGTCGCAGACTGGGCACAGAAAGATCGAAGATCGCGCGGGCGTGTTCCTCGGTCTGTAGCAGGCCAGGCAGATGGACCGTCTGGGCGGTGCGGATGCGCGTGGCGTGGTGCTCGATCTCGGAGACGTCTAGGAAGCCGTCCGGAAGCTTGCCCCGGTACTCCTCCCACCAGGACTCGTCCCGGTGGTTGCGAGTCATGGAGGCGAGCGCCTCGATGAGAGCCTGGTCCGGGCACGCGTAGTTGCATGCGAGCTGACGAACCCGCTCCTCGCTGACTCTGGTCCGAGCAGCCTCGATGTGGGCCACCATCGTCCGGTCCGCTCCAAGCACCGCCGCAGCCTGCTGGACGGTGATGCCGGCCTCCTCGCGCATGCGCCGGATCTCTGCGGCGAGTCGACGCTGACGGCCCGTAGGGGCGCTTCTTGCTGCCATGGGTCCTCTCTTCTTGCCCGGATACGGAGTCTGGCAGCGAGATTTCCGAGGGTCGAGTGAGCGACTACAAATTCACTCGATAGCGGAGAACGCATCACAGGTGAGTTGCTGTGCTCTAGCTTGTGACGGCGAACACAACGCCCACCGGAGGTGCCACGTGACCCCGCATCCACCACCGCTGCTGTTCACCGAGCCCTGGGAGTACGAACTCCGCTTCCCCCGAGACCCCCGCGGCCCGGGCATCGTACGGGCCACCCTGCGCGCCGTACTGACCGCGCACGGGCTGCGTGAACTGGTCGAGTTGGCCTCGCTGCTCACCTCCGAGCTGGCGACCAACTCCGTCCGCTACTCCGACGACTGCGCGTCCGTACGGCTGTTGTGGACGCACCCCGTGCTGCGGGTCAGTGTCACCGACACCAATCCCGAGCTCCCCGAACCGTTCAAGCCCTGCGCCGAGCTCGACAACGGCCGGGGGCTGTTCATTCTCGACGTACTCGCCGACCGGTGGGGTGGCTGTGCCATCGGCGAGGAGCCCTTTGGGCTCGGCGGGAAGACGGTGTGGTTCGAGCTGGCCTGGGGCGAGACTCCGCCGACACCCATGGCGGCGCTGGCCGCCTGATCAGCCGCGCGGATCCGGGGTGCTGTCGGACCCGGACCGTAGAGTGGCGGGCATGAACATCTGCGTCTTCTGCTCCGCCGCCGACCTGGACGACCGCTACACCGCCCCCGCCCGCGAGTTCGCCGAGCTGATCGGCAAGCGCGGCCACACGCTCGTGTGGGGCGGGTCGGACGTCGGGCTGATGAAGGTGATGGCGGACGGGGTGCAGGAGAGCGGCGGGCGGCTCGTCGGGATATCGGTGGAGTTCCTGTCCGCGAAGGCCAGGGAGAACGCCGACGAGATGGTGATCGCCAAGGATCTCGCCGAGCGCAAGGCGCAGCTGCTCGCGCGGGCGGACGCGGTGGTGGTCATGGTGGGCGGCACGGGGACGCTGGACGAGGCCACCGAGATCCTGGAACTGAAGAAGCACGGCCTGCACATCAAGCCGGTGGTGCTGCTCAACACGGCGGGCTTTTACGACGGGCTGAAGCAGCAGTTCCAGCGGATGGAGGACGAGGGCTTCCTGCCCCTCCCGCTCAGCGAGCTGGTCTTCTTCGCGGAGAGCGGCGCGGACGCGCTGGCGCACCTGGAGCAGTGAGAGCAGTGAGCGTGGCTCAGCCGGGGCGGAGCCACGCTCACGGACGACGGGTCGTGGCTCAGCGGCCCACCACGTACACGCGGCGCTTGTGTGGGTACTCGCCGAGCCCCCAGATGCCGTCCCGGTCGCCGTCGTAGCTGAGGTCCTCGGGGCCGATCGAGAGGTACCCGTGCCACATGGGTGTGTTCCTGCCGCGTCGGGACCGGTACAGACTTCCTCGGTTGTTGGGGCCATCGCTGACCGAGAAGTAGTACCTGCCGTCCACGCTGACCGCCCCTTGGACCTTCAGACGGTTGAACGTCCGCTGTCCCACGGCCTCTTCAGACGTGATGGAGCTGGTCTGGGGGTTCATGTACCAGCGCACGACCCGGCACTTACCACTGCGGCGGAACTCGCTCACCAGAAGGGAGGGCTGCGCGGTCGTGTGGTCCACCGAGACCTGGGAGTAGATGAGTGCCGCTCCCGCGTTGTCGTAGGCGCGGCTCTGCGGGAGCACGTACTGGCAGTCGTACGCGTAGTACTTATTGTCCATGGCGCGGTAGCCGCACCAGTTCTTCGGCGGCGTGTCAACCTTGAACATCTGGTTGACGTTGAACACGCGCAAGCCGCCACGCGTGTCGGCGAGGTAGAGCCTGTCCCCGTACCAGGCGATGCCTCCCGCGTGGACCCCGACGGGTGAGAAGTCATACGGCTCACCGGCGGACTTCTTCGGCTCCACGAGCAGGACGTGTCGGTATCGCGGCCTGCTCGGGACGGTCACATCGACGAAAGTGACGCGCGCCCCGCGGTTCCAGCTGGCGCCCTTCGCGTACCAGGACACCAGGACCGCCTGCTTCTCCGCGTCCGTGTTCGTGCCCGGAATCGGCCCGTGGTAGGCGTCGTAGCTGCTGGAGACGCCTTGCGGATACCACTGCCCAGTGGTGCCGTCGTTCTTCTCCGGGTCCCAGCCGAAGGAGTATGCGAGCCTGCTCGGCTTGGTCCCCGCGGGCCAGTGTGGATTCGCCACTGCCTTGCGGTCCGCGTTCCGCAGCACTTCCTGGACCAGGGGTGCGGCAGCGAGCTCGTTGGCGAGGCCGGCGATCGCCGAGGGATAGGTGTAGCTGGTCGGCTCCAGCGGGTGCTCGCGCATCGACACCCGGAACTGCGACGCCGCCTCGGAAGAAGCCGCGTGCGCCGTGGACGGAAGTACCAGGCCTCCGGCCGCCGCGGCGAGCGGAGCGGCGGATAGGCCGCGGAGAAGTGTTCGACGTGTTACGTCCATGACAGACGCATCCCCCATTCGATGTTCGGGCTGGGAATTGGGCGGAACCACGCGCCGGTCCACACCGGTACGCGCTGGTTCGGCATCCGCCGGGGCGGTTCCGCCTGCCGGGGGGAGCACGCCCACGCGCCGCGCGTCGGGGTGGGCGCGCGGGCGGGGCGGAGTGGCGGCACCCGCCCCCCGACCGGGCACCGCAGGGGACAGCCTTTCGGGCAGGCATTGCACAAACCTTGTGCAGAGCTTGAACCTGCTGGTCGGATGGACGGTCAGGGCAGGCAAGCAGGGCAGGCTGTTTCCACGGGTGGGGGCGAAATGGCGGTCAGGTTCGGGTTATTGGGGGGCATCGAGGTCTGGGTCGACGATCGACCGCTGGACGTGGGACATGTGCGGCAGCGGTCCGTTCTGGCGGCGCTGCTCGTCGATGCCAACCGTTCGGTCTCCGTCGATCAGCTCGCGGACCGGGTCTGGGGGGACCGGCCGCCGCAGCGGTTCCGTACGGCGCTGTACAGCTATCTGTCGCGGTTGAGGATCGCTCTGTCGGCAGCCGGGGTGGAGATCGGGAAGGAGGCGGGGGGCTACGTCCTGGCGGCCGAAGCGGCCGCCATCGATCTGCACCGCTTCCGTGAGCTGGTCGGTGAGGCCCGTGGGGCGGCCGATGGCGTACCGGCCGAGGCGCTGCTGGAGCAGGCGCTCGGGCTGTGGCGCGGCGATGCCTTCGGGGCGATCGACACGCCCTGGTTCAACGCGCTGCGTGACACCCTCGCCCAGGAGCGGTTCGCGGCCGAGCTGGACCGTAACGACGCCGGGCTGCGCCGCGGGCGCCACGGGGAGCTGCTGGCCGGGCTGTTCACCCGGGCCGGGGAGCGCCCGCTGGACGAGCGGCTGGCGGGGCAGCTGATGCTCGCGCTGTACCGGTGCGGCCGCCCGGCCGAGGCGCTGGAGCACTTCCGGCGCACGCGGCACCGGCTGGTCGACGAGCTGGGCATCGGCCCCAGCCAGCCACTGGAGCGGCTGCACCAGCGGATCCTGGAGGCGGACCCCGCGCTCGAACCGCCTTTACCTTCTGCGCCGCCTAAACACCCCGCGCCCCCGTCCGCCCCGCCGCGCATCCCCGTACCCCGTCAGCTCCCCGCGCCGCCGCCCGTCTTCACCGGCCGGGGGCGGGAGCTGCTGCGGCTGAGCGAGGTGTGCGACGTGCGCGCCGAGGCCGAGGGCGGCGGCGAGACGGTCGTGATCTCGGCGATCGGCGGGATCGGCGGGGTCGGCAAGACCTGGCTGGCGGTCCGCTGGGCGCACGAGAACACGGCGCGGTTTCCCGACGGGCAGTTGTACGTCAACCTGCGTGGCTTCGACCCGGCGGCGGAACCGGTGCCGCCGCCGGTCGCGGTCCGGGGGTTCCTGGACGCGCTCGGCGTCGTGCCCGACAGCATCCCCGTGGACCTGGACGCGCAGACCGCGCTGTACCGCAGCCTGCTGGCGGGCCGGCGCGTGCTGGTCGTGCTGGACGACGCACGCGACGCGGGGCAGGTGCGGCCGCTGCTGCCCGGCAGCCCCAGCTGCACCGTGCTGGTGACCAGCCGTTCCAGGCTCACGTCCCTGGTCACCACACACGGCGCGCTGCCGCTGCCGCTCGACGTCTTCGGCGCGGCCGAGGCGCGCGAGCTGTTGGTGCGGCACCTGGGGGTCGGGCGGGTCGAGGCGGAACCGGACGCGGTGGAGGCGCTGTTGGAGCACTGCGCGGGCCTGCCGCTGGCCCTGGGGATCGTGGCCGCGCGCGCCGCGACCCACCCCGACCTGCCCCTCGCCGCGCTCGCCGAGGAGCTGCGGGAGGCGGCGACCCGGCTGGACGCGCTGGACACCGGCGATCTGACCGCCAATCTGCGCGCCGTCTTCGCCGCTTCGCACCGTGCCCTCTCCGCCCCGGCGGCCGAGCTGTTCGGGCTGCTGGGCCTGGCGCCAGGACCCGACATCGACCTGTCCGCCGCGGCCGCCCTCGCCGGGCTCGGCGCGCCCCGTACCCGCGTACTGCTCGGCGAGTTGGAGGCCGCGCACCTGGTCCAGCGGCATGCCCCGGCCCGCTACCGGATGCACGATCTGGTCCGGCTCTACGCGGCCGAATGCGGTCAGGCCGCCGAGCGTGGGCGGCGTACGGACGCGCTGCGGCGGCTGGTCGACTTCTATCTGCACACCGCCTTCGCCGCCCACAGCCTGGTGGACGGGCCGAACGCGCCGTTCCGACCCGAGCTGGACCCGCCCGCGGCCGGCTGCGTCCCGGTCCGCCTCGAGGACCCCGGCGCGGCCCTGGACTGGTTCGACGCCGAACACGCCTGCGTCCTCGCCGCCCAGCGGCTGGCCCTGAAGCAGGAATGGCACACCGCGGTCTGGCAGCTGGCCTGGACGCTGATCTCCTACCACTGGGGCGGCGCGCATTTCCGGGATCACCTCAGGGTCTGGCGCGCGGGCCTCACCGCCGCCGAGCGGCAGGGCCATCCGCCCGCGCGGGCGCTGGCGCACTGGCGCCTGGGCCAGGCCGCCTCACATCTGGGGCGGGGCGCCGAGGCCCTGGACCACCTCGGCGGAGCCCTGGCCGTGTACGAGGAGGCCGGCGACGTCCCCGGCCAGGCCCATACACATCGCACCCTCGGCTGGGTTTGGGAGCAACAAGGCGACAAAGAGGCCGCGCTGAGCCACGCCCGTCAGGCCCTGCGTCTGTATGAAGGGCTCGGCAACCCGTTCTGGCAGGCGAACCAGCTCAACGCGGTGGGCTGGTGCCACGCCCAGATGGGCCGCTTCGAGGAGGCCCGCGACCACTGCGAGCGGGCCCTGGCGCTGTTCCGCGCCGAGGCCGGCCGGGGCGCGGAGGCCTCGACGCTGGACAGCCTCGGCTACATCGCCCATCACACCGGCCGGCACGACAGGGCGCTTGACCATTACGGCGAGGCCCTGGAGCTGTTCCGCGAGACGGGCAACACGTACGACGAGGCCGACACCCTCGCCAATATCGCCGACGCCCAGCAGGCCCTGGGCCGGACCGAGGAGGCCCGGGAGAACCGGCTGCTGGCCCTCGACCTGTACTGTGCCCAGCGCCGGGAGGCGAAGGCCCGGCACATCCAGGACCAGCTGGGCGAGGTCGGCGGTACTTCCGATGGCACCCGCTGAGCGGCACCTCCGATGGCACCCGCTGCACGGAGGCGGGTGAACCGAGGCGGGGCGACTTCTCACCCAGCGGGCTCCCGCCCCGCCCAGTGCGGCAAGCTGGGGGCATGGGAACGCATCTGATCACTGGAGCGGGTTCGGGTATCGGCGAGGCCGTGACCGAGCGGCTGGCCGCGCGGGGCGACGAACTGTGGCTGCTGGCCCGCGACGCCGGGCGGGCGCGGGAGTTGGCGGGGCGCTTTCCCGGGGCCCGTACGGTCGTCGGTGACCTGGCGGACCCGGACAAGCTGTCGTGGGCGCTGGGGCATCAGGAGCTGCCCGAACGGCTCGACTCGCTGCTGCATATCGCCGGCGTGGTGGACCTCGGCGAGGTCGGCGAGCTGACCCCCAAGCTGTGGACCCGCCAGCTCGCCGTCAACCTGGTCTCGCCGGCCGAGCTGACCCGGCTGATGCTGCCGCAGCTGCGGGTGGCGCAGGGGCATGTGGTCTTCGTCAACTCCGGCGCCGGGCTGCGGGCCAACGCCCAGTGGGGTGCGTACGCGGCGAGCAAGCACGGGCTCAAGGCGCTGGCCGACGCGCTGCGCTGGGAGGAGAGCGGCAACGGGGTGCGGGTGACGACCGTCTATCCGGGGCGTACGGCGACGCCCATGCAGGTCAAGGTGCATCAGCAGGAGGGCAAGGACTACGACCCGGAGCGCTGGATGACGGCCGGGTCCGTCGCGACCACGGTGCTTACGGCCCTCGACCTGCCGCGCGAGGCGGAGATCACCGATCTGTCGGTGCGGCCGCTCGGCTGACCGGTTGTCGGGGTGGGTGCCCGATGTGTCCGCGGCGTACCGCGCCCGCCGACGTACGCTGACCAGGTGAGCAGCGAAGCCGAAGCGGGCACGACCGCCGAGCGGGCGGGGTGCGGGGTCAGGGAGATCCGGGGGCTCGTCACCGAGCTGTCCCGGCGGATGGACGCGCACCGGCGCAGCCGGATCGCCGAGCTCGGCCTCACCCCCACCCAGGCGAAGGCCCTGGAGGAGCTGGGGGAGCCCAAGACGGCTCGGGAGCTGGCCGGGGTGCTGTGCTGTGAGCCGCCGAATGTGACGTATGTGATGGACAAGATGGAGAAGCAGGGGCTGGTCGTACGGCAGCCGCACCCCACGGACCGCAGGGCGAAGCAGCTGGTCCTGACCGACGCGGGGCGGGAGCTGCGGCTGGATCTGCTGCGGCGGATGGGGAAGGACTCGCCGCTGGATCACCTGACCGACGACGGGCGTCATGAGCTGCGGACGCAGCTGCTGAAGGCGCTCGACCGGGTGGGGTAGACAGCTGGGAAGGCCCCCGGGAGCCTCGCGGGACGGGTCCCGGGGGCTTTCGTATGCCGTCAGTAAAGTTATAGCTGTATCTATTGCAGCTGCAATAGATACAGCTATAACTTCCAGCTCATGATCACTCGTACGGAGAGAGCACGGCAGAGGCAAGAGGGCGCGGCACAGCACATGGGGACGGAACGGCAGGGCGTGCAACTCCTCGCGCTGGCCCTCGGGTTCGTGATGGCGACCCTGGACGTGACGATCATCAACGTCGCGGGGCCCGAGCTGCGGTCCGGCCTGGAGCTGTCCCTCTCCGGCCTCACCTGGGTCGTCGACGGCTACGTCCTCGTCTTCGCGTCCCTGCTGCTGCTCGCCGGCTCGCTGGCGGGCCGCTACGGGGCGCGGCGGATCTATCTGGTCGGGCTCGGGCTGTTCACCGTGGCCTCGCTGGTGTGCGCGGTGGCCCCGGTCGCCGGGGTGCTGGTGGCGGGGCGGCTGGCGCAGGGGGCCGGGGCCGCGCTGTTCATGCCGAGCTCGCTCACCCTCCTCATGAACGCCTTCCCGGGCGGCCCGGAGCGCACCCGGGTGCTCGGCCTCTGGTCCGCGATCGTCTCGACGGCGGCCGGAGTGGGCCCCGCGGTCGGCGGGCTGCTGGTCGGCGGGCTGGGCTGGCGCAGCATCTTCCTGGTCAACCTGCCCGTCGGACTCGCCGCCCTGGTGCTCGCGCGGCGCTATGTCGCGCCGCTGCCCGGCCGCCCCATGCCGCTGGGCGGGGCAGGGCACGCGCTCGGTCTGGTCGCGCTCGCGGCGCTCGCGTACGGCCTGATCCAGGGGCCGGAGACGGGGTGGGGCGCGGCGCCGGTGCTGGCCGCGTTCGCGGTCGCGCTGCTGGCCGGGGCCGCCTTCGCGGTACGGGAGCGGGCCGCGGGGACGACGGCCCGGGTGCTGCCCGGCGAGCTCTTCGCAGGCGCGCACTTCTCGACCGCCAACGCCGTCGGCTTCCTCTTCAACCTCGGCTGCTACGGCGCGATGTTCGTACTCGGGCTCTTCCTCCAGAACGCGCGCGGTGCGAGCCCCATGGAGGCGGGCCTCCAACTGCTCCCCACCCAGCTGGTCTTCCTGCTCGGCAACGTCCTGTACGCCAAGGTGGGGCACCGGCTGGGCAACCGGGCCGCGCTCGCCGGGTCGCTGCTGTACACGGCGGCCGGGACGATCGCCCTCGCGGCCGTCCTCTCCCCGGAGCTGCCCTATTGGGCGCTCGCCGTGATCCTGGGCGCCTTCAACACCGGCCTGGGCGTCGCCTCCCCGGCGATGACCGGTGCCGTCATGGACGCCGCCGGACGCGAGCACGCGAGCATCGGCTCGGCCACGCTCAACGCGAACCGGCAGATCGGCACGCTGGTCGGCATCGCCGTCATGGGGGCGATACTCGCGGGCGCGGGCGGCTGGTACGCGGGCGCCGCGGCCTGCTTCGCGCTGGCCGGAGGGGCGTACGCGGCGGCCGCGCTGCTGGCCTGGTTCGGCCTGCGGGCACCGCGAGCCGATGGAGCGGTTCACGTCGGCGGCCCCGCGGCTCGTACTCTTCCGGGGTGAGCGAGAAGAGCACCGCGGACCCGAACGACGCGAACGACGCGAACGACGCGAACACCACCACCGAGCCGCGCTGGGGCGCAGGCGCCGCGACCGGCGTCGGGTCGATGCCGGGCGGCGACGCGCGGGAGGCCGCCAAGACCGTCACCGGGTCGCTGGAGACGCTGCCGTACCTGCCCGAGCTGCCCGCGCGCGGGCCCGGCGCGGACATGATCGGGCGGACCGCCGGGATGCTGGTCGAGGTGTACGCGCATGTGGAGCCGAGCGGCTGGCGGATCAGCGACCGCCCCGGGCGCGACACCCGGCGGGCGCGCGCCTGGCTGAGGGAGGACCTGGACGCCCTGGAGGAGTTCACCCAGGGCTACCAGGGCGCGCTCAAGGTGTCGGCCGTCGGGCCCTGGACCCTGGCCGCCGGGCTCGAACTGCGCGGCGGTGAGGCCGCGCTGAACGACGCGGGCGCCTGCCGGGACCTGACCGCCTCGCTCGCGGAGGGGCTGCGCGCCCATCTGGAGGAGGTGCGCCGCCGGGTCCCCGGGGCCCAGGTGGTGCTCCAGCTCGACGAGCCGGGCCTGATGGCGGTGGCGCGCGGGCGGGTCCGTACGGCCAGCGGCTACCGCACCTACGCGGCGGTGGACCGGGGCGTGCTGGAGGGCGCGCTGCGGGATGTGATCGCGGTCGCGGACGGGCCGGTGGTCGTCCACTCGTGCGCGCCCGGCGTGCCTTTCGGGCTGCTGCGGAGGGCCGGGGCCACCGGGGTGTCGTTCGACTTCTCCCTGCTCACGGAGCGTGAGGAGGAGGCGATCGGGGAGGCCGTCGAGGGCGGCACCTCGCTGTTCGTCGGCGCGGTGCCGGGCACGGATGCCCCATTGTCGGACCCTGCCGGTAGCGTCATGGGTGTCAGGACGCTGTGGCGCAGGCTGGGGCTGTCACCGGGGACTCTCGCCGAGTCCGTGGTGGTCACCCCGTCGTGCGGCCTCGCGGGCGCCTCGCCCGCGTACGCACGCGCCGCGCTGGCCCACTGCGTCCGGGCGGCGAGATCGCTCGCGGACAACCCTGAGTAACGGGAGGACGACACGGTGGCCGGCGAACAACAGTCGACAGTGCCCGCCGAGGCACGGGACAAGCACGCCATCCTCGCTGAGCAGGTCGAAGAGCACCGCTTCCGGTACTACGTCAAGGACGCCCCGATCGTCAGTGACGCCGAGTTCGACCGCCTGCTGCGCGAGCTGGAGGCGCTGGAGGAGGAGTACGCGGAGCTCAGGACGCCCGACTCGCCGACCCAGAAGGTCGCCGGGGCGTACGAGACCGAATTTACCGAGGTCGAGCACCGCGAGCGGATGCTCAGCCTGGACAACGCGTTCGACGGCGAGGAGCTGGCCGGCTGGGCCGACCGCATCGTCAGGGAGCTCGGGGACACCGGGTATCACTTCCTGTGCGAGCTCAAGGTGGACGGCCTCGCGGTCAACCTCACGTACGAGCGGGGTCGGCTGACCCGCGCCGCCACCCGCGGCGACGGGCGCACCGGCGAGGACATCACCCCCAATGTGCGGACGATCTCCGTCATCCCCGACCGCCTCAAGGGCGACCGCATCCCGGAGCTCGTGGAGGTCCGCGGCGAGGTCTACTTCCCCGGGGCGCGCTTCGAGGAGCTGAACGCGCGGCTGGTCGAGGCCGGGAAGCCGCCCTTCGCCAACCCGAGAAACGCGGCGGCGGGCTCGCTGCGCCAGAAGGACCCCAAGGTCACCGCGAGCCGCCCGCTGCGCATGGTGGTCCATGGCATCGGCGCGCGCGAGGGCTTCGACATCGACCGGCAGTCGCAGGCGTACGAGCTGCTGCACGAGTGGGGGCTGCCGACCGCGGCCCACTTCAAGGTCGTGGATTCGCTCGACGCCGTCAGCGAGTACATCGCGTACTACGGGGACCCCAAGCGGCGGCATTCGCTGGAGCACGAGATCGACGGCGTCGTCGTCAAGCTCGACGAGATCCCGCTCCAGGGGCGGCTCGGCTCCACCTCGCGGGCGCCGCGCTGGGCCATCGCCTGGAAGTTCCCGCCGGAAGAGGTCAACACCAAACTGGTCGACATCCGGGTCGGCGTCGGGCGCACCGGGCGCGTCACTCCGTTCGCCGTGGTCGAGCCGGTCACGGTGGCGGGCTCGGAAGTCGAATTCGCGACCCTGCACAATCAGGACGTCGTCAAGGCCAAAGGCGTGTTGATCGGCGACACGGTGGTGCTGCGTAAAGCGGGCGATGTCATTCCGGAAATTGTGGGGCCGGTCGTCGATCTCCGGGACGGCAGTGAGCGGGAGTTCGTGATGCCCGCCGAGTGCCCGGAGTGCGGCACTGCGCTGCAGCCGATGAAGGAGGGCGATGTCGATCTGCGCTGCCCCAACGCCCGATACTGCCAGGCGCAGATCCGCGAGCGGGTCTACTACCTCGTGGGCCGCAAGTGTCTGGACATCGAGAATTTCGGCTATGTAGCCGCCGGGGCGCTCACCCAGCCGCTGGACCCCGCCGAACCGCCGCTGAAGGACGAGGGCGATCTGTTCGATCTGAAGGTCGAGCAGCTGCTGCCCATCACGTCGTACGTACTGGACATGGACAGCGGACTGCCCAAGCGCGACCCCAAGACCGGCGAGGAGAAAGTCGTCACCTTCTTCGCCAACCAGAAGGGCGAGCCGAAGAAGAACACCCTCGCCATGCTGGACAACATCGAGGCGGCCAAGCAGCGCCCGCTCGCCCGTATCATCACCGGCCTTTCGATCCGTCATGTCGGGCCGGTCGCGGCGGCCGCGCTGGCCCGTGAGTTCCGCTCGCTGGACCGGATCGCCGAGGCGAGCGAGGAGGAACTGGCGGCCGTGGAGGGCGTGGGGCCCACCATCGCGGCCTCGGTCAAGCAGTGGTTCGCCGAGGACTGGCACCGCGAGATCGTGGAGAAGTGGCGCCGGGCCGGAGTGCTGCTGGAGGAGGAGGCGCCCGAGGACGAGGGGCCGCGCCCGCTCGAAGGGCTCACCGTCGTGGTCACGGGCACCCTGCAAACGCACACTCGGGACGGGGCGAAGGAGGCGCTGCAGAACCGCGGTGCCAAAGTCGCGGGTTCCGTTTCGAAGAAGACAGATTTTGTTGTTGTCGGCGACAATCCAGGATCGAAGTACGACAAAGCCATGCAGTTGAAGGTTCCCGTGCTCGATGAGGATGGATTTGCGGTCCTCCTCGAACAGGGGCCCGAGGCCGCGAGAGAGGCTGCGGTGACGCCTGCGGAGTAGTGCCGCGCTGACAACCTGTGGAGTGGTACGGAGTAGTACGGAGTACGGATGACTCGGCATGACTCCGTATCACTCACATGACTCCGCATCACTCTCCATCACTCACATGACTCCACATCACCCGTCCGGCCGAACTGTCCGGTGGAGTACCGAGCGGGTTCCGGTCCAACCTGGCCGGAATACGACCGGGAGCACTTCCCGGGCATAGCGAGCGGGCATCACCCTTACAGCGCATACCAGATGGTTATGGATCGTCGGGCGGCATTCGGGCAACCGTCGCCGATCGCCGCCCGGCAAAGCCATCTGCCGCCTACTGTTGATGGTGTGCGCCTGCCGTGGCGCTGGCACCGCCGGCTGTGAGAGGGACGGGTATGAAACCGACCGAAAGCGCCGCCCCGGCGTCGCGGCTGCGCCGGCTCGTAGTGCCCGCGCTGCCCGCCGCGGCGGTCGCCATGGCCGCTTTCGCACTCGGCATCGGGGTATTCCGGGTGCTCGACGCGGGCCATGCACTCTTTCCCGACGGCACAGTGGGCTGGTCCCTCGCCGTCCTCACCGGAATCATCGTCGGCCATCTCGTCGCCATGGGCCGCGACCGCTGGTGGGGCGGCACCGGATCCGGCTCCGCGTTAACCCTGGCCGCGCTGCTGCTGTACGGCTGGCTGCCCGCCGGGCTCGTCAGCCTCGCCGTCGTCGTCCTGGTCGGCGCCGCCCGGCGGCACCGCTGGCGGCAGGCGGCGCTGCACGGCGCGGTCGACATCCTCGGCGTCGGCGCGGCCGCCCTCACCCTCGCCGCCTTCGGCACCGTCCCCACCGTCGAGCACCCCTGGCGGCCGGCGAGCTGGGAGATGTCCGCCATCCCCCAGACGGCCCTCGCCGCCTTCGGCTATCTCGCGGTCACCCGCGCCCTGCTCTGGTACTCCCTCGCCCCGCCAGGCGCCGGACTGCCCACCCTCGCCCGCACCGCCCTCGTCCGACAGGCCCTCGTCGGCATCGCACTGCTCGGCATCGCCCCGCTCATCGTCGTCGTCGCCGACGAGATGCCCCTGCTGCTCCCGCTGTTCGCGGTGCCCCTGATCGCCCTCGACTCCACGCTGTGGATCGCCCGGGTGCGCGCCGAGGAGCAGCTGCGCGACCCGCTCACCGGACTGCCCAACCGCCAATGGCTGCTCGAACGCACCTGGACCGCGCTGGACGAAGCCGAGCGAAGCGGTACGCGCAGCGCCCTGGTCCTGCTCGATCTCGACCGCTTCCGCTCGGTCAACGACACCCTGGGCCATCTGGCGGGCGACCGGCTGCTTCTGCAAATCGCGGACCGGCTGCGGCTCGCACTGCCCGGCGGGGCGGAGGTCGCGCGGCTCGGCGGCGACGAGTTCGCGGTGCTGCTGCCCGCCACCGACTCGCTCACCAGCGCCCAGCGCGCGGCCCGCAGCCTCGTCGGCGACCTCGGCTCACCGCTCGACCTGGACGGACTCACCCTCGTCCTCGAAGCCAGCGCCGGCGTCGCCGTCTACCCCGACCACGCCCTCGACGCCGAAGGGCTGCTGCGCCGCGCGGACGTCGCCATGTACCAGGCCAAGCGCGACCGCAGCGGCGTCGAGCTCTACGAGGCCCGCCGCGACGGCAACACCCCAGACCGGCTCGGCCTGCTCGGCGATCTGCGGCGGGCGCTGGACGCGGGCGACGTCGAACTCCACTACCAGCCCAAGGTCGGCTTCGACGGCCATGTCGCCGGCCTCGAAGCGCTCGTCCGATGGGTCCACCCCGTCCGGGGGCGGGTGCCCCCGGACGAGTTCATCTCCATGGCCGAGACCTCCGGGCTGATGCCCCGGCTCACCGAGTACGTCCTGGAAACGGCGCTCGGCCAAGTCGCCCGCTGGCGCGCCGCCGGTCTGGACGTACCCGTCGCGGTCAATGTCTCGCCGCGCGATGTGCACACCCCCGGCTTCGCCGGCGCCGTCGCCGGACGGCTCGCCCGCCACGGCGTCCCGGCCGGCGCGCTGCAACTGGAGATCACCGAGCACGTCCTCCTCGAAGACCCGCAGCGCGCCGCCGACACGCTGGCCAGCCTCACCGGACACGGCGTACGGATGTCCCTCGACGACTTCGGCACGGGCTACTCCTCACTCGTCCACCTGCGGCGGCTGCCGGTGAGCGAGCTCAAGATCGACCGGTCGTTCGTGGCCCGGCTGGCCGTGGACAACGAGGACGCGGAGATCGTCCGCTGCACGGTCGACCTCGCCCATTCCCTGGGGCTGCTCGTCGTCGCGGAGGGCGTCGAGGACGACGAGACCTGGGAGCGGCTGCGGGATCTGGGCTGTGACGCGGTGCAGGGCTGGCTCGTCGCCGCGGCGATGCCGCCCGACGAGACGACGGCGTGGCTGCGGGCCCGCGGCGAACGCGGCTGGCACCGCGAGGACTCGACCCCACCCCCGACCACGACCCCCGCCCCGCCCTCGCCCTCGCCCTCGCCCTCGACCCCGGCCACGACATCGGCCACGACCGCGGCCACCGCGACGGCCGCACCGGCCGAAGAAGACGCGGACCAGCCGGTCACCTAGCCGGTCACCCAGCCGGGCCGGAATCCCCCCGGAGCGCAGCTCAGGGACGGGAAGGGGACGGGAAGGGGAAAGCGTTTCGCTCCTGGCGTGGCCGGAGCCATAGGATTGGGGCGAAAACTCTCCACACTCACCCTGAGGATCGCTGCATGCCTGGCATCACGCGCGAGGAGGTCGCCCACCTCGCCCGGCTGGCGCGTCTGGAGCTGAAGGACGAAGAGCTCGATCACTTCGCCGGACAGCTCGACGACATCATTGGCGCGGTCGCCCGCGTCTCCGAGGTCGCCGACCAAGACGTACCGCCGACCTCTCACCCGCTGCCGCTGACCAACGTCATGCGTCCGGACGTCGTCCGTCCGTCGCTGACCCCGCAGGAGGCGCTGTCCGGCGCCCCCGCCCAGGAGCAGCAGCGATTCAAGGTGCCGCAGATCCTGGGGGAGGAGTGACTCGCATGGCTGATCTGACCAAGCTCACCGCGTCCGGCATCGCCGAGAAGATCGCCTCCGGCGAGGTCACCGCCGTCGAGGTGACCGAGGCGCACCTGGCCCGTATCGAGGCGGTCGACGAGAAGGTGCACGCCTTCCTGCATGTCGACCGCGAGGGCGCGCTGGCGCAGGCCCGCGCCGTGGACGACAAGCGCGCCCGCGGCGAGCAGCTCGGCCCGCTGGCCGGCGTTCCGCTCGCGCTCAAGGACATCTTCACCACCAAGGGGATCCCGACCACGGTCGGTTCCAAGATCCTCGAAGGGTGGATCCCGCCGTACGACGCGACGCTGGTCACCCGTCTGAAGGACGCGGACGTGGTGATCCTCGGCAAGACCAACATGGACGAGTTCGCCATGGGGTCATCCACCGAGAACAGCGCGTTCGGCCCCACCAACAACCCGTGGGACCTCACCCGTATCCCCGGCGGCTCCGGCGGCGGCTCCTCCGCCTCGCTCGCCTCGTTCCAGGCCGCGCTCGCGATCGGGACCGACACCGGCGGCTCGATCCGCCAGCCCGCCGCCGTGACCGGCACGGTCGGCGTCAAGCCGACGTACGGCGGGGTGTCCCGCTACGGCATGGTGGCCTTCTCCTCGTCCCTGGACCAGGGCGGCCCGTGCGCCAGGACCGTGCTGGACGCGGCGCTGCTGCACGAGGTCATCGCCGGGCACGACCCGCTCGACTCCACCTCCATCGACGCCCCGGTCCCGTCGGTCGTCGAGGCCGCGCGCAACGGCAGCGTGCGCGGTATGCGCATCGGCGTGGTGAAGGAGTTCAGCGGCGAGGGCTACCAGCCCGGCGTCATGCAGCGCTTCAACGAGTCGGTGGAGCTGCTGCGCGAGCTCGGCGCCGAGGTCGTGGAGGTGTCCTGCCCGTCGTTCGACAAGGCGCTGGCCGCGTACTACCTGATCGCGCCGTCCGAGTGCTCGTCCAACCTGGCCCGCTTCGACGGTCTGCGCTACGGCCTGCGGGCCGGCGACGACGGTTCGCGGTCCGCCGAGGACGTCACCGCGCTCACCCGCGCGGAGGGCTTCGGCGCCGAGGTCAAGCGCCGGATCATGCTGGGCACGTACGCGCTGAGCTCCGGCTACTACGACGCGTACTACGGCTCAGCGCAGAAGGTCCGCACCCTGATCACCCAGGACTTCCAGCGCGCCTTCGAGCAGGTGGACGTGCTGGTCTCGCCGACCACCCCGACCACCGCCTTCCCGATCGGCGAGCGCGTCGACGACCCGATGGCGATGTATCTGGCCGACCTGTGCACCATTCCGGCGAACCTCGCGGGGAACGCGGCCATGTCGCTGCCCTGCGGCCTGGCGCCCGAGGACGGTCTGCCGGTCGGCCTGCAGATCATCGCCCCCGCCCTGGCCGATGATCGGCTCTACAAGGTCGGCGCCGCGGTCGAGGCCGCGCTCGTCGACAAGTGGGGGCACCCGCTGCTTGAGGAGGCACAGTCACTGTGAGTGGTGCGTTGAAGAAGGCCAAGAGCTTCAAGAAGTCCAAGCCCGGCACCTACCTGTCCATCGGCTCCGCGCTCTTCGGCGCGGTCAGCGTGGCCAAGCAGGTCAAGAAGGCCCGATCCGAGAACGACAAGCTGCAGCTGGTCGACGCGGTGGTCTCGGCCGCCGCGATCGTCACCACCGTCGCTCTGCTCGTCCGTGAGCTCAAGCGCATGGGCGACGACGACGTCCTGGCGGACTGAGAGGTTAGTTTTCTGTGACCGTCACTGAACTGGTGTCGTACGAGGACGCCCTCGCCGCCTACGACCCCGTGATGGGGCTCGAGGTGCACGTCGAGCTCGGCACCACGACCAAGATGTTCTGCGGCTGCTCCACGGCGCTGGGCGCCGAGGCCAACGCGCAGACCTGCCCCACCTGCCTCGGCCTGCCCGGCTCGCTCCCGGTCGTCAACGAGACCGGCGTCGAGTCCGCCATCAAGATCGGCCTCGCGCTGAACTGCGAGATCGCCGAGTGGTGCCGCTTCGCCCGGAAGAACTACTTCTATCCGGACATGCCGAAGAACTTCCAGACCTCGCAGTACGACGAGCCGATCGCCTTCAACGGCTATCTGGACGTCGAGATCGACGGCGGCGAGATCTTCCGGGTCGAGATCGAGCGCGCCCACATGGAGGAGGACACCGGCAAGTCCACCCACGTGGGCGGCGCGACGGGCCGTATCCACGGCGCCCAGCACTCCCTCCTCGACTACAACCGGGCCGGTATCCCGCTCATCGAGATCGTCACCAAGCCGATCGAGGGGGCCGGGGACCGGGCCCCGGAGGTCGCCAAGGCGTATGTCGCGGAGCTGCGCGAGCTCATCAAGGCGCTCGGGGTCTCCGATGCGCGCATGGAGATGGGCCAGATGCGCTGCGATGTGAACCTGTCGCTGCGGCCGCACGGCGCCGACAAGTTCGGCACCCGCTCCGAGACGAAGAACGTCAACTCGCTGCGCTCCGTCGAGCGCGCGGCCCGCTTCGAGATCCAGCGCCAGGCCGCCGTCCTGGGCGGCGGCGGCACGGTGATCCAGGAGACCCGTCACTTCCACGAGGAGGACGGCTCCACGACCTCCGGCCGGATCAAGGAGGAGGCGGAGGACTACCGCTACTTCCCCGAGCCCGACCTGGTGCCGGTCGCGCCGTCGCGTGAATGGGTGGAGGAGCTGCGGGGCACGCTGCCGGAGCTGCCGCGGGTGCGCCGCACCCGGCTGCGCGAGGAGTGGGACATCTCGGCCCACGAGATGCAGTCCGTCCTCAACGCGGGCGCGATCGACCTGATCACCGCCACCATCGACGCGGGCGCGGACGCCGCGTCGGCGCGCAAGTGGTGGATGGGCGAACTGGCCCGCCGCGCCAACGAGGACGGCGTCGACCTCGCGTCGCTGCCGATCACCCCGGTCCAGGTCGCGCGCGTATGCGCCCTGGTCGCCGAGGGCTCGCTCAACGACAAGCTGGCGCGCCAGGTCATCGAGGGCGTGCTGGCGGGCGAGGGCGACCCGGACGCGGTCGTCCAGGCCCGCGGGCTGAAGGTGGTCTCGGACGAGGGCGCGCTCGGCGCCGCCGTCGACGAGGCCATCGCGGGCAACGCGGCCATCGCCGACAAGATCCGCGGCGGCAAGGTCGCGGCGGCGGGCGCGCTCGTGGGCGCGGTCATGAAGGCCACCCGCGGCCAGGCCGACGCGGCGCGCGTACGCGAGCTGATCCTGGAGAAGCTGGGCGTCCAGGGCTGAGCGGCTGAGCGGTATCGCTTGCGACGCACGCGGCGGGGTGTCATCCACACCCCGCCGCGTGCGTTTTCGCGTACAGGCACCCCTACGGCAGCTACAGCAGCTCGGGTGTGAGGTCCGGGGCCGGTATGTCGGGGTCGAAGGGGAACAGCGGGCGCTCCAGATGGTGGTGGCCCAGGCGGGGGAGGTTCTGGTCGACGCTGCCCGGGGTGAGGGCCAGGTGCCAGTCGGCTGCCAGGTCGTAGAGCTCCGGGGCCGGGCAGCCCGCCTTGACGACGAGCAGGTCGTATCCCCGCGGGTCCAACTCGCCGAAGTCCGCGCGGGTGCGGAACGGCTTGCGGCGGCTGACCAGGACCGTGGTCACCCCGCCGTGGCGTACGGCGGCCAGGTCGCCGCCGATATCCGCCGCCCGGCGGAGGGCTACGACCTCCCCGATGAGCTCGTACGGCTCGTACGGGGCGTACGAGCCGCCGACCGACACTCGTACCGTCGCGCCGACTCCCACCGCGAAGCATCGCGCGACCGCCGCCGGAGCGGTGATGCCGGCGTGCAGAGCGGTGGCGCGGCCGGTGGCCAGAGCCTCGTTGGCCAGTAGGCGGCGCAGCATGTACGCGAGGTCGCCCGCGCCGCCCGCCGCCGGGTTGTCGCCCGAGTCGGTGATGAGGAAGGGGCGGGCTCGGGAGGCCACGGCCGCTTCGACGCAGGTGTCGGCGTCGGCGGCGGGGCCGGGGAAGACGAAGTCGCGGCGCAGGTCCCAGTACTCCTTGGCCAGTGAGCGCGCCTGTTCGACGGCGAGGGCGGGGTCGTCGCCGGTGACGACGACGGCGGCCTTGCAGCGCGGTTCGTCGGCCCAGGGGCAGCCGGCCCAGACGGCCGCGTCCACGATGCCGTCCAGTTCCTCGATGGAGCCCAGCCGCCCGTACAGCGACTTGGCGGGTTCCAGCCGGGGGCTGGTGCGCTCGGCGGGCAGCAGCACGGGCACCTGCACCCAGGCCAGGTGGGGGCGGCCCTTGTCCGCGACGAGGCGTTCGACGAGCTTGCGGGCGGCGCGTTCGCGGGTCCGGGCGGCGGCGTCCTGGTGCGGGGCGAGGCGGTGTGCGGTGATCAGGTCCAGCCGGGTGGCGAGCCGGCGCGAGACGTTGCCGTGGGGGTCCATCGCGGCGGAGATCAGCGCGCCGGGGCCGAGGGCATCGCGTACCGCGTCGGTCAGATCGGCCTCGGCGTCCTCCAGGCCGGTTACGCTCATCGCGCCGTGGAGGTCGTGGACGAGGCCGTTGAGGGGGCCTGCCTGCCGTATGCGGTCGATCAGTTCGGTCTTGAGGCGGTCGTACGCCTCCGGCTCGACCGGTCCGCCCGGCGGGGCCTCGGCGTGGACCAGCGGTACCCACTCCACCGGGCCGCTGAGCTCGCCGTCCGGCCGGGCCCAGGGGTAGCGGTCCCACAGCTCCGTGCCGCGGGTGACGCGGAAGTCGTCGTACCGGGTGCGGTGCGGGCTGAAGGTGCTGGACGGGGCGCGGACGCCGCCGATGCCGATGCGCGGGCGGCGGTCGGCGGGGGAGGGCGTGCTCATGCGTGTGCGGGGTCCTTTCCCGGCTCGCGCGGCGCGGCGGCGGTCGACAGCGCAGCAACCACCTCTTGGCGCGGCAACCGCCTATTACGGAACAATAGCCGCGAACGCGTCACTCCTTCACGCACGTCACTCCTTCACCAGGGGGCGAGGGTCGTGCCGCGAGGGAAGGCCCGCCTGTTGCGGCAGTT
Source organism: Streptomyces sp. NPDC000941 (assembly GCF_053599555.1). Taxonomy (NCBI): domain Bacteria; kingdom Bacillati; phylum Actinomycetota; class Actinomycetes; order Kitasatosporales; family Streptomycetaceae; genus Streptomyces; species Streptomyces sp. NPDC000941. The sequence goes on along the minus strand of NZ_JBSFMM010000017.1, from coordinate 57,117 downwards.
CCCGGCGGGTGCGTACGGGGGAGAGGAAGACGGGCAGAAAGGCGAGCGCCAGCAGGCAGCCGCCGACCCACAGCGCGGGGCGCACCCCGGCGAACTGGCCGATCAGGCCCGCCGCGGCGGAGCCGATGGCGACCGCGCCGGTGAGCATGAAGCGGAAGGTGGCGTTCATGCGGCCGAGGAGCGGGTCGGGCGTCAGGCGCTGGCGCAGGCTGACGCCCAGCACGTTGTCGAGGCCGATCTTGAACGTGGCCAGCAGCCAGCCCGCCCCGGCCACCCAGAGCCAGGGGCCCCGGCCGATGAGCGGGATGGCCAGCGCGGCCGGCGCCAGGCAGAGGCCGGCCAGGGACAGGGCGCGACCGTAGCCGAGGCGCCGGGCGGCGGGGCGGGCGCAGCGCGCGCCGAGGAAGATGCCGACCCCGCCCACCGCTCCGTACGCGCCGAGCACCCCGGCTGACAGGCCGAGTTCGCGGGTGAACAGCACCGGGAGCAGGGTGTTGATCAGCTGCGAGCCGAGGTTGGTGAGGGACGCGGTGAGCGCGAGGGCACGTAGCTCCCGGTCGCGCAGGACGTGGCGCAGCCCCTCGGCGATCTGTGCGCCCAGCCGGGCGGGCCGCCGCCCGGGGTCGGCCGGCGGCGTGGGCGTACGCCGGATACCGGTGAGCCGGAGCGCCGAGGCGAGGTAGCACGCCCCCACGCCGACCACGGCCAGCGGCGCCGTGAGCAGCTGTACGAGCACACCGCCCACGCCTCCGCCCGCCACATTGCCCGCGGCCTGGAGGCCGACCACCGCGGCGTTCGCCCGTACCAGCCCGTCGCGGCCCACGAGCTGCGGCAGAAAGCTCTGCGAGGCCACGTCGAAGAACACCGTGGCGCCGCCGTTCAGCAGGACGACGGCGTAAAGCTGGTGGAGGGTGAGGGCGTCCAGCGCCCAGGCCACCGGTACGGACGCGAACAGAACGGCCCTCGTCAGATCCGCGGCGATCAGCACCCGGCGGTGCCGCATCCGGTCCACCCAGGCCCCGGAGGGCAGGCCGATGACGAGGAACGCGGCGGTGCTCAGCGTGGCCAGGAGGCCGACCTGGCCGGGGCTCGCGTCGAGCGCGGACACCGCGACCAGCGGGATGGCGAGATAGCCGATGCTGGTGCCGAGCTGGCTGAGCGCCGTGGCCGTGAACAGGGTCCGGAAGTCGCGCAGCCGCCAAGGGGATTCCGTGGGCATGACGGGTACGTTGCCGGGTGCTGCCGCCGCGTGGCAATGATTTAGCCTCTGCTGAATGAGGCATGAGCCGCGGGCCGCGGGCGACACGCTGGAGATCGAGTTCTCGGCCGAGGACGTGGCCCGTACCCGCTTCGCCATATCCCCGCTGTGGGAGGTGGTGGCCAGCGTGCGCGTCCTCAAGGGCGCCGACGGGCACGGTATGCACCGGCGGTGGACCGAGCAGGTGCGGACCGGGCTCGCGGCCGCGCGGCTGGACCTGGCGCCGCTGTCCCGTCTGATCGCCGTGCCCACCGCGGGCATCCCCGGCTTCCTCGTGCCGCCGCCCACCACCCCGCAGCCCGCCCTTGAAGTGGAGCTGGCGGCGTTGCGCGCCACCCCGCCCCACTTGCTGCGGACGACTTCAGCGGGGGCAGAAGCGGGTGTTGCCGCACTGCGCGAGGACCCCAGGCGCGGTCTCGACCGGCTGGCGGAGGTGATCGCCGCGTACTGGGAGGTGGCGCTCGCGCCGTACTGGCCGCGCATTCTCACCCTGTTCGAGAGCGACATCCTGCACCGGGCCAGGCGTTTCGCGGAGGGCGGCGCCCGGCGCCTGTTCGACGACCTCGATCCGCAGCTCACCTGGGACTCGGGCACCTTGCAGATGGCCCACCGCTGTCTCCGCGGGGTGCGGCGGCTGGACGGACGGGGGCTGCTGCTCGTGCCTTCGGCGTTCGTCTGGCCGCGGATCTTCTCCACCCTCGACAGCGAGGACTGGCAGCCCAATCTGCGCTATCCGCCGCGTGGCGTCGGCACCCTGTGGGAGCAGCGTCCCCAGCCGTGCTCCGACGCCCTGGCCGGTGTGCTCGGCCGCACCCGCGCCCTGCTGCTGGCCGAACTGGCCGCCCCCGCCTCCACCACGGACCTCGCCCGCCGCATCGGCCTGTCCCCGGGCGGTGTCTCGCAGCATCTGACGGCGCTGCGCGCGGCGGGTCTGGTGAGCGCGCACCGCACCGGGCGGGTGGTGCTGTACGCGCGCACGAGCGTGGGGGAGGCGCTGGTGAGCGGCCGCTGACAGGTGGCGGGCCTCATTCCCGTAAGCAGTGTGGGGAAGTCCACAAAGGGGACAAAGGATCTTTTCCGGGTGTCAGAGTGCATGAGGAGTTCGCCGCCGGTCCAGATCCTGGACGTGCGGCGGGCCTTCATATGTTCATCAGTGCGTGCGCCGCCACGGGCCCGGCCCCACCCCCCGCCGCGAGCCCGGCGGGTTCGGCGCGATACCCCGGAAAGCAGGCCATGGCCGCACTCGCCCGGTGGTGCCTCAGGCGCCGCTTTGTCGTCATCGCGCTGTGGCTGGCCGCCTTCGCGGGCGTATCCGTCGCGGCCGCGGTCACGGGGTCCGCGTACTCGAACGACTACGGCATCCCGGGCACGGACTCGGCGCGGGTCTCCGAGCTGATGGAGCGGGAGTTCCCGAAGCAGGCCGGGGACAGCGACACGATCGTCTGGCATACGGCGCGCGACGCGGGCACGGTACGCGCGGTGGATGTACGGCAGCACATGACGGCGGCGCTGGAGCGGGTGGAGAAGCTGCCCGGCGTCGTCTCCGTCGCCGGGCCGTACGACAACGTCGCCGGGCCGTACGACAACACTGACAGCGGCGCGGATACGACGCGGATCAGCGCCGACGGACACACCGCCTACGCCACTGTCCTCTTCGACCGGCCCGCCGCCGAACTCGGCCAGTCCCAGGTCCGCGACGTGGCCGACACCGTCCGCGCCGCGGCGGCCGACGGGCTCGAGGTGGAGATGGGCGGCGCGGGCATCGGCGCGGCCCAGCAGACGGGCTCGGCTCACCTCAGCGAGGCCATCGGGGTCGCCGCGGCCGCCGTCGTACTCTTCCTCGCCTTCGGCTCGCTCGCGGCGGCGCTGCTGCCGATCGCCACCGCGGTGGTCGGCGTAGGCACCGCGTACGCGGGTGTCGGGCTGCTCGGCCACGCCATGACCGTCGCCGACTTCGCGCCCATGCTCGGCACGCTGATCGGGCTCGGCGTGGGCATCGACTACGCGCTGTTCATCGTCACCCGGCACCGCCAGGGGCTCAAGGCGGGGCTGCCGGTCGACGAGGCGGCCCGGCGCGCGGTGGCCACCTCGGGGCGGGCGGTGATCTTCGCCGGGGCGACCGTGTGTATGGCGCTGCTGGGGATGCTGGTGCTGCGGCTGAGCTTCCTGAACGGAGTGGCGGTCGCGGCCGCGCTGACCGTTCTGCTCACCGTCGCCGCCTCGGTCACCCTGCTGCCCGCGCTGCTCGGGGTGATCGGCTCCCGCGCCCTGAGCCGCCGCGAGCGGCGCCGGCTGGCCGCGCACGGGCCGCGGACCAGGGCCCGCGGCGGATTCGCGGCCCGCTGGTCGGCCCTGGTCGAGCGGCGCCCGAAGCTGCTCGCCGCCGTCGCGGTCGTGGTGATGCTGGTCCTCGCGCTGCCCACCCTCTCGCTCCGCCTGGGCACCTCCGACCAGGGCAACGACCCGGCCTCCGCGACGACCCGGCGCGCCTACGACCTGCTCGCCGAGGGGTTCGGACCCGGCTTCAACGGTCCGCTGACGCTCGTCGGCCGCATCGACGACGCCGCCGACCGGGTCGCCTTCGGCAAGCTCCCCGAGACCCTGCGCGGTATCGAGGGCGTCGCCTCGGTGAGCGGGTCCGTCCTGAGCACCAGCGGCGATACGGCGCTGATCACGGTGGTCCCCGAGACCGCCCCGCAGTCGCGCGCCACCTCCGAACTGGTCGCCCGGCTGCGCGATGACGTGCTGCCGCAGGCCGCGGGGGCCACCTCGCTCGAGGTGTACGTCGGCGGGCTGACCGCGGGCTACGACGACTTCGCGAGGGTGATCGTCGGGAAGCTGCCGCTGTTCGTGGGCGTGGTCGTGGGCCTCGGCAGCATCCTGCTGCTGCTCGCGTTCCGCAGCATCGGCATCCCGGTCAAGGCGGCGGTCATGAACGTGGCCGCCGTCGCCGCGTCCTTCGGCGTCGTCGTCGCCATCTTCCAGTGGGGCTGGGGGAGCGAGCTGCTGGGGCTCGGCCGGGCCGGTCCGATCGAGCCGTTTCTGCCGGTGATCATGGTGTCGGTGCTGTTCGGGCTGTCCATGGACTATCAGGTCTTCCTGGTCAGCCGGATGTACGAGGAGTGGCGGCGCACCCGCGACAACCGGGTCGCGGTGCGGGTCGGCCTCGCCGAGACCAGCCGGGTCATCAACTCCGCCGCCGTCATCATGATCGCCGTCTTCTCTGCCTTCGTGCTCAGCGGCGACCGGATCATCGCGATGTTCGGCATCGGCCTGGCCGCCGCCGTCGCCCTGGACGCCTTCGTCCTCCGTACGCTCCTGGTGCCCGCTCTGATGCATCTGCTGGGCGGGGCCAACTGGTGGCTGCCGCGGTGGCTGGACCGGTGGCTGCCGAGGATCAGCATCGAGGCGCCGAGCTCCGTTGACCCTGCCCCTGCCCCTGCCCCTGCCCCTGCCCTTGATCCTGCCTTTGAGCCGTCACCAATACCTCACCCGCGGCCGTCCGGTAGTAGAGCACCGACCGCCCCGCACGCCGCCGCCACACCAGGTGGGCATCGAGCAGCACCTTGAGATGGCGGCCCACCGACCCCAGCCCCTGGCCGGTCAGCGCGACGAGCTGCGTGGTGCTCTTCGGGGTGTCGAGCAGGACGAGGACGGCCGCCCTGGCCGGGCCGAGCAGCTTGCCCAGTGACTCGGGCACCGAGGCCCGGTCCGCCTCGGCCAGCGCGCCCGAACAGGGATAGACCACCGCGTAACGGTGCGGAGCATCCCAGGAGACCCAGCCCTGGTGCGGGGTCACCGGGACGAACAGCAGCCGCGCCCCCGAGATCTCCCGCGGCGGGTTGTCGTACACGTTGATCTGCAGCCGGCTCTCCCCGAGCCACCGCATCCCCGGCCGCATGGCGTTCAGCACGGCCGCCCAGCCGCCCTGGCTCAGCCGCGCCGTACGCGCCACCACGTCCGCCTCGATGATCCGCCGGCGCCGGGGCCAGGTGGGCAGCACCGTCTCGGTCCACACCCACTCCAGGACATCGGCGCAGCGCTCCGCGAGATCGGAGCGGCGCAGCGGGTCGGGGAGCGGGCCGCGCAGCGATACGGCCAGATTGGCGCGGGCGGTCTCGGGCGGGGTCTCGCGGATCCGCGCCAGCTCCTCCTCGAAGCCCGGCTCGCCCTCGGCGGTGGGCGTGGGGGTGAGGAAGTCCGCGAGCCAGCGGTGCCCCAGGGCGGCCCGTACGGTCAGCGCGGTGAGCGGATCGCCGGCCAGCCGCGCCCGGTAGGCGGGCAGATGGACGTCGAGCCAGGCGCGCTCGCCCGGGTGCCCGGCCACGCCCCGTTCCAGGGAGATCAGGCCCGCGACGGCCTCGGCGAGCGGTGAGACGACGAACCGGCTCCCGGCGAGCGTGTCCGCGTTGACCAGCCACCAGCCCATCGTTTCGCCCAGCCCGCCCCGTCGTTTCGCCCCGTCGTTTCGCGTCACCGTTTCGCGTGCGCGCGAAACTGTAACGGCCGCGGGCGGGGACCGCTGAGCCTTAGGGCCATGCGCACCTACCGAGAGCTCTTCGCAGCACCGGAGTTCACACCGCTCTTCCTCACCAGCACGCTTCAGGTGGCCGGTTCGACGGTGAGCGGACTGGCCCTGGGCACGCTGGTCTACGCGGCGACCGGCTCACCGCTGCTGTCCGCCCTCAGCATGTTCGGCCCCAACCTGGCCCAGGTGGTCGGCGCGACGCTGCTGCTCTCGGCCGCCGACCGGCTGCCGCCGCGCGCGGCGCTCTGCGGCCTGTCGCTGCTCTTCGCCCTCGGCACCGCCGTCCAGGCCGTCCCCGGCCTGCCGACGGCGGCCCTCTTCGCGGTCCTCCTCGCCCTCGGGGCGACCGCCTCGCTGGGCGGCGGGGTGCGTTCCGGGCTGCTCAACGAGATCCTGGCGCGGGAGGGCTATCTGCTCGGCCGCTCCGTGCTCAACATGTCCGCGGGCACCACCCAGATCTGCGGCTTCGTGGTCGGTGGCGTTCTGGTGACGGCCCTGTCGGCGCGCGGCACCCTGCTCACCGCCGCCGCCCTCTACCTCGCCGCCGCGGCCGTCGCCCGCTACGGGCTGAGCCGACGGCCGCCGCGCGCCACCGGGCGGCCGTCGATCGCCGCGACCTGGCGCGACAACGCCCGGCTGTGGTCCTCCGTACCGCGCCGCTATGTCTATCTCGCGCTGTGGGTGCCCAACGGGCTGATCGTCGGCTGCGAATCCCTCTTCGTCCCCTACGCACCCCGGAACGCGGGGCTGCTGCTGGCCTTCGCCGCCCTCGGCATGCTCATCGGCGACACCCTGACCGGCCGGTTCGTACCGCCCCGGTGGCGGGAGCGGCTCGGCGCCCCGCTGCGGCTGCTGCTCGCCGCCCCGTACCTGGTCTTCGCCCTGCACCCGGCGCTGCCGCTCGCCGTGGCCGCGGTCACCCTCGCGTCGGTCGGCTACGCGGCGAGCCTGCTGCTCCAGGAGCGGCTGATGGCGCTGACGCCCGAGGAGCTGAGCGGGCACGCGCTCGGGCTGCACTCCTCGGGCATGCTCACCATGCAGGGCGTCGGAGCCACCCTCGCGGGCGCCGTCGCCCAGCACACCTCGCCCGCGACGGCCATGGCCGTCATAGCGGCGGCCTCTGTCGCGGTCACCCTGGCGCTGGCCCCGGGCCTAAGGCCGGAGAGCCGTCCTAAGGCCCCTGCGGCGGCCGAAGCTCAGGATGCCTAAGGCCCTGGCACAGGCGAACATCGGGCACTCGCCCGATGTGGTGGACCCCCCTTGCGGGCGAAAGTTGAGGGGTGCTGAAGAGCCCGTCACCTACGGGAATCCGCCACCGAGGTCAGCTACATCACCGAGGAGAACACGATGTTCCACTACGAACTGTTCAAGATCCGCGAGGCCGAGGCGCTGCGCGAGGCCGCCGCGTACCGGCTGGCCCGCCAGGCCCGGCGCGAGGGCAGCGGCCGATCCGCCGCCGATGAACCCGAGAGGCGGGTGAGGACCGCGGACCAGCAGGACGGCGGCCGCCGTGCGCCGCGGGCGTGCGGCACCACGGCCTGACGGCGTGGGCACCGCCGTCGTCGGCGCGACTGAGGGGCAGGCCACAGCACAAACCCTTACCGCGCTGTCGGCCCCCTATGCGATCCTCGACGGCGTGCACCACACCTCAGTCAGCCCGGTGTTCGTCGGCCGCGCCGAGGAACTGTCCACCCTCACCGACGCGCTCGCCCGCGCTGCCGCGGGCGAGCCGCAGGTGTTGCTCGTCGGAGGGGAGGCGGGGGTCGGCAAGAGCCGGTTCGTGGACGAGTTCCTGACCGGGGCCACCGCGGCCGGGGCCACCGCCGCGGTCGGCGGATGTGTGGAGATCGGCGTGGACGGCCTGCCGTTCGCCCCCGTGTCCACCGTGCTGCGCTCGCTGCGCCGCAAGCTGGGGGCCGAGCTGGACCGGGCCGTCGCCGGGCAGGAGGGCGAGCTGGCCCGGCTGCTGCCCGAGCTGGGCGAGACGGCCCGCGAGTCGCGCGAGGAGGACAGCCGCGCCCGGCTCTTCGAGCTCACCGTCCGGCTGCTGGAGCGGCTGGCCGCCGACCGGACGCTGGTCGTCGTGATCGAGGACCTGCACTGGGCCGACCGCTCCACCCGCGAACTGCTCGGCTATCTCTTCCGCTCCATGATCAGCGCCCGGCTGCTGGTCGTCGCCACCTACCGCTCCGACGACATCCACCGCCGCCATCCGCTGCGCCCGTTCCTCGCAGAGATCGACCGGATGCGGGCGGTGCGCCGTATCGAGCTGCCCCGCTTCAACCGCTCCGAAGTCCGCGCCCAGATAGCCGGGATCCAGGGCGCCCGGCCCGACCGGGCGCTGGTCGACCGCATCTTCGAGCGCAGCGACGGAAACGCCTTCTTCGTCGAGGAGATCGCCTGCCGCATCAGCGAGGGCTGCGCCACGGGGCTCAGCGAATCGCTGCGCGATCTGCTGCTGGTGCGGGTCGAGGCGCTGCCCGAGGAGGCCCAGCAGGTGGTGCGCATCCTCGCCGAGGGCGGCTCCACCGTCGAGTACGAACTGCTGCGCGCGACCGTCCGGCTCGGCGAGGACGACCTCATTGACGCGCTGCGCGCCGCCGTCGGCGCCAATATCCTGCGGCCCTCGGGCGACGACAGCGGGTACGGCTTCCGCCACGCCCTCGTCCGCGAGGCGGTGGCCGACGATCTGCTGCCCGGCGAGCGCTCCCGGATCAACCGGCGGTACGCGGAGGCGCTGGAGGCCGAGCCCGCGCTCGTACGGGCCGATGAGCGCGCCGCCCGGCTGGCCAGCTACTGGTACCACGCCCACGACCCGGCCAAGGCGCTGCCCGCCGTGCTGCGGGCCTCCGTCGAGGCCCGCAGGCGGTATGCGCACGCCGAGCAGCTGCGGCTGCTGGAGCGCGCCATGGAGCTGTGGGAGGACGTCCCCGAGGAGCTGCGCCTGGCGCAGCGTCCCCTCGACTACGCCGAGGCGTACCCGGCGTGCAACTGCGACGACGAGGCGCTGCGCCATCTGGACCTGCTGGCCGAGCTGGTGGTGGCGGCGAACAGATCCGGGCAGCGGGAGCGGGCGCTGACCGTCACCAACCGGGCGCTGCGCAAGCTGGACGACAGCAAGGACCCGCTGCGGGCCGCATGGTTCTGGACCCAGAAGTCCAAGCTGGTGGGGGCTTTGGGGCGGGGCGACGGCTGGGCCGAGCTCGGCCGGGCCGAGGAGCTGGTACGTGGACTGCCGCCGTCCGCCGTGCACGCCGATGTGCTGGCGCAGGCGGCGGGCTGGAGCATGGTCCGCAAGCACGGACCGGACGGCTTCGCGGTGGCCGAGCGGGCCGTGGAGCTGGCCCGGCTGGTCGGCGCCCGGAGCACCGAGCTCCACGCCCGGCTGACGCTGGGCTACTTCAAGGCCGAGTCCGGGGACATCGAGGGCGGCCTCGCCGAGATGCGGGAGGTCTGTGAGGCCGCCATCGAGATGGGCGATGTGAGCCTCGTGGGGCGCTGCTTCGTCAATCTGACCTCCGGGCTCGAAGGGTTCGGCCGGTCGGCCGAGGCGGTCGAGGTCGCCGAGAAGGGTGTGCGGATACTGGACCGCTTCGGGCTGCCGGACTCCCTGGCGTGGGTGTTCGGGAACATGGCGGAGTCGCTGCTGTCGCTGGGCCGCTGGGCCGAGGCGGAGGAGGCCGCGGTGACCACCCGGCGCCTGGCGACCGGCAACAAGACGTGCCGTATCGCACTGAACCGCTTCGCCCGGCTGGCGCTGGCCCGGGGCGACTGGGACACCGCGGAGCACGAGCTGACGGTGGCCCGGGAGCAGCAGAAGGACCTCATCCCCGAGCCGCAGTTCTCCATTCCGCTGACCCACCTCTTCCTCCAACTCGCTACCGCCCGCGGCCGGATCCTGGAAGTCCGCCGGCTTCTTGACCAGACTCTGGAGGACAGCCTCCGCATCGGTATGCAGCGCTACACCTGGCCGCTGCTGGTGACCGCCGCCGCGGCCGAGGCGGACGCCCGCGGCCTCCCTGCCGCCGAGCCCGGCCGGGCCGAGGCGCTGGCCCGGATCCGGGCGGCCGCCAAGCGGCTGGCGCAGCCGGTGCCGGTGTGGCGGGCCTACGGCCTGCTGCTGGACGCCGAACTGGCGCGCGCCGAGGGCCGCGACGACGCCGACCGCTGGGCGGACGCCGTGACCGCCCTCCAGCGGCTGGACCGCCCGCACCCCCTGGCCCGGGCCCGCTTCCGCTGGGCGGAGGCGCTGCTGAGCTCCGGCGCGGCCCGCGAGCGGGTCGCCGAACCGCTGGCGGCGGCCCACACCGCGGCGGCCCGGCTTGAGGCGCGCCCGCTGCGCGAGGGGATCGAACTGCTGGCCCGCCGCGCCCGCCTCCCGCTGCCCCCTGCTTCCGGTTCCAACCCCGGCCTCGGTTCCAACCCCGGTTCCGGCCCCAGATCCGGCCCCAGATCCGGCTCCGGCCCGAGATCAGGCTCCGGCCACGGCTCCGGCCCGACGTCCACCCCGCTCGCCGCCCTCCCCGCGACCGCGACCAGCCCGCCGGACCCCGCCGCCGAGCCCACCGACCCCGCCGAGGCCCTTGGGCTCACCCCTCGCGAGCGCGATGTGCTGCGGCTGGTGGCCCTGGGACGCAGCAACCGCCAGATCGCCGAGGAACTGTTCATCTCGCCGAAGACGGCCAGCGTGCATGTCTCCAACATCCTGGCCAAGCTGGAGGTCTCGGGCCGTGGCGAGGCGGCGGCGGTGGCACACCGGTTGAGGCTGGTGGACGGTCTGGCGGACGAGGCGGCCGCACGCTGAGCCGACGGGCGCCGACCCGCTCCCGAGGGCGCGCCGGGGGCGTGGCGGCTGAGCTTCGACCGGGCTCAGGCTCGGCGGGGCTCAGCCCTGGTGGAGCTCAGCCCTGGCGGGGACGGATGACCACCTGGCCGGATTCCAGGTCGATCGGCCCCTTCCACGGGTTGTCGCCGTTGCCCACGTCGTCCACGGTCAACTCCAGCCGGTTGCGCTCTTCTTCGGTGTTCTTACGGCCCGGCGAGAACAGTTCCTCGATGATGTTGAACACGGCGACCCCCAGGGGCAAACGACTCCCGCCAGTCTAAGCGCTGCCCCGCTGATCCCCCCGGGCCCGTTGTGTGACCTTCCGCCCAGCGGACCTTCCCGTCACGGACCATCCCGTCAGGAGATCTCCAGCTTCAGAATCCGGTCGTCCTCCTTCCCCGGTTTCCCGCGCCCGTCCGTATTGCTCGTCGTCACCCACAGCCCGCCGTCGTCCGTCGCCACCACCGACCGCAGCCGCCCGTACTTCCCGTCCAAGAACGACTGTGGCTTCCCCGCGGGCCGGGTGCCGTCCAGGGGGATGCGCCACAGCCGCTCCCCGCGCAGCCCCGCCATCCAGATCGAGCCCTTGGCGTATGCGATACCGCTGGGCGAGGCGTCCTTCGGCTTCCACTGCTCGACCGGGTCGACGAACCCCTCCTTGCCGGCCTTGCCCTCGGCCTCGGGCCAGCCGTAGTTCTTGCCGGGCTGGATCAGATTGAGCTCGTCCCAGGTGTCCTGCCCGAACTCGGAGGCCCACAGCCGCTTGTCCGTGTCCCAGGCCAGGCCCTGGACATTGCGGTGGCCATAGGAATACACCACCGAGTCGGCCTGGGGATTGCCATGGGCCGGCTCGCCCTCCGGGGTCATCCGCAGAATCTTGCCCCCGAGCGAGTCCTGGTCCTGGGCGAGCCCGCGGTCGCCGCTCTCGCCCGTGCCCGCATAGAGCATCTTGTCGGGGCCGAAGGCGATCCGGCCGCCGTTGTGAATCGCGCCCTTGGGGATGCCCTTGAAGATCGTGTCCGGAGCGCCGAGCTGGGCGCCGGCGGGGCGCTTGTCGTCGTAGGACATGCGGGCGATGCGGTTGTCCGACGAGGTGGTGAAGTACGCGTACACCATCGGATTCGCCCCGTAGTCGGGGGAGACCGCCAGGCCGAGCAGCCCTCCCTCGCCGCCGGGGCGGACGCCCGGGACCGAGCCCACCTCCGTCTTCTGCCCGCTGGACCCGTCGACCTTGAAGATCTTGCCTGTGTCGCGCGAGCCGACCAGCAGATTTCCATCGGGCAGCGGGGCCAGCCCCCACGGTGAGTCCAGCTTGGTGGTGAGCGTGAGGACCATCTTCGCCGTGCCCTTGCTGGGGGCGGCGGGCGCGGAAGAGGGGGAGGAGGAAGGCCCTCCCGAGGGCGGGGAGTCGCCACCGGACCCGGATTTCGAGGGGCCGGACGCGCTTGTGCGGTGGCCGAAGGGGCCCTGCCCACCGTCACCGGACGAGCAGCCCGCCGCGAGCAGCAACGCGGCAGCGGAGGCGAGCACAGGGATCACACCAGGACGTCGCACCTTCGGTTCCTCTCCGTGGGCACATGTGCCTTGGCACGGCACTGATTCTTATACACCGCAGCCCCGCCGCCGGTTCCCGCACACCATCGCTAGTCCCACGACCCCTGCGCCGGGGGCAGCGCCGCTATCTCCGCGAAGTCCTCGTCGGTCAGCCGCAGTTCGGCCGCCGCGCAGTTCTCGGCCGCCCACCGCTCCCGCTTGGTCCCCGGCACCGGCACCACATGCCGCCCCTGCCCCAGCAGCCATGCCAGCGCGACCTGCGCCGCCGTGACCGAGTCCCCGTGCCGCCGCGCCACCCGGCGCAGCCCGGCCACGATCGGCTGGTTCGCCGCCATCATCTCCGCCGTGAAGCGCGGATGCCTGGCCCGTACGTCGTCCGGCTCGAAGCCCTGCCCCGGCGTCAGCGTCCCGCTCAGGAAGCCGTTCCCCAGCGGCATCGCGGCCAGGAACCCCACCCCGTGCGAGGCGCACCACGGCACCAGCGCCTCCAGCGCCTCCGGTGACCACACCGACAGCTCCGCCTGTACACAGCTGATCGGGAAGACCTGCTGCACCCGCTCCAGCTGGCGCACCGTGGCGTCGTGCATCCCGGCCCCGGCCCGCCGCTGCGCCCGCGCGCCCAGCGCGCACAGCCCCAGCGCCCGTACCTTGCCCGCCGCGACCAGCTCCGCCATCGCGCCCCAGGTCTCCTCTATCGGCACCTCCGGGTCGGCCCGGTGCAGCTGGTAGAGGTCGATGACGTCGGTCTGCAGCCGGCGCAGCGAGGCGTCGCAGGCCCGCTTCACATAGCCGGGGCGGCCGTTGGCCACGATGTGTGCCTCGCCCACCAGCAGCCCGCACTTGGTGGACACGAAGGCGTCCCGGCGCCGCTCCTTGAGCACCCGCCCCACCAGCCGCTCGTTGGTGAACGGCCCGTACATGTCGGCGGTGTCCAGCAGGCTCGCGCCCGCGTCGAGCGCGGCGTGCACGGCGCGCACCGAGCCCTCGCCGTTACGCTGCGAAGCGGTGTACGCCCAGCTCATGGGCATGCACCCGAGGCCTATCGCACCCACCTCGAGCGCCCCCGCTCCGATTCTCCTGCGCTCCACCTGGCCTGACCCCTCCCGTTTCCCGCACCAAACTAACGTCTGAGTGCGCCCCCTGATCCAATAGCCTCCAGGCATGAGCGCAGATCACAGCGACAACTCCGACAACCCGCACCCCGACAGCCCGCTGTCCGGCCCGCTGCCCGACGCCTCGCGCCCCCTCGCGTGGCTGCCTTTCCCCGCGGACGAGATCGACGGACTCCCCGACGGTCTGGAATACGCCCACTGGGACGGCGAGTCCGACTACCCCACCGACCCCGCCCGCTGCGCGTTCTATTGCCTGCCGTACATGAAGAACAAGGAGGGCGTGCGGCCGCTGCCGGCCATGAAGAACCTGAGCGTCGTGCAGACCCTCACCGCCGGCATAGACCATGTGCAGCCCGCGATCGCGGAGCTGCCCCCCGGCGTACGGCTGTGCAACGCGCGCGGGGTGCACGACGCGAGCACCGCCGAACTGGCCCTGACCCTGATCCTCGCCTCGCTGCGCGGCATCCCCGGCTTTGTGCGCGCCCAGGACGCCGGGCAGTGGAAGCAGGGCTTCCGTCCCGCGCTCGCGGACAAGTCCGTGCTGATCGTGGGCTACGGATCCATCGGCAGTGCGATCGAGGACCGGCTTGTGCCCTTTGAGTGCGAGCGGGTACTACGCGTCGCGCGCTCCCCGCGCACGACCGAGCGCGGTCCGGTGCACCCGATCGACGATCTGCCCCGACTGCTTCCGGAAGCCGATGTGGTGGTGCTCGTCACGCCGCTCACCCCTGCCACTCGCGGCCTGGCCGGGGCAGACTTCCTGGCCCGGATGAAGGACGGCACGCTGCTGGTGAACGTCGCGCGCGGTCCGGTGGTCGACACCGAGGCGCTGCTCGCGGAGTTGGAGACGGGCCGGCTGCGGGCCGCGCTGGATGTGACCGACCCCGAACCGCTGCCCGCCGGGCATCCGCTGTGGCACGCTCCAGGAGTGCTCATCACCCCGCACGTGGGCGGTCCGTCGTCGGCCTTCCTGCCCCGCGCGAAGCGGCTGCTGCGCGACCAGCTGCGCCGATTCGCGGCCGGTGAACCGCTCAGTCATATCGTCACAACGACCGGATGAAATGCCCGTGGCGCCACATACAGACACGGTATGACTGCACTCCGTATAAACAACGCCGTTGTCGGTTACGGTGCGTAGATGACCTATGTCCCTGAGTGACCAGTCTGGTGTATCGTCCCGAGCGGGGGCTGCGCCACTGACCTGACGGCGTCAGCGATGGACCGGAACTCGAGGGGGGCGACGGGCGATGTATGGCCGATGGACCGACGACCCGACGCGACTCAGGCGTCGATTGCTAGCTTCCCGCGTTTCCGCGCGGCATTCGAAGGCCGTCCGGTGAGCGCCACCGGAGCGGTGCTCGCCCGGCCGTCGGTGTCCGGCGGCGGGGCGGGTCTGCTGCCCCAGGTCCTGCTCGCCCTTGTGTGCGGCGCGTACGCGGCGGGTGCGGCGCTCGGCTGGGGCTCCCCCGAACTGGCCCTGTTCATGGGTGACTTCGGCCTGAGCGCCGCCGCCCTGGCCGCCGCCGTGTCCTGCCTGTGGTACGGGCGTGCGCGCTCCGGGCGACTGCGCCCCGCCTGGCTGCTGTTCGCGGCGTCCTCCTTCATGGCCGCCCTGGGCAACGGCGTATGGGGCTGGTACGAGGTGGTGCTCGGCCGTCCCGTGCCCAGCCCCTCGGCCGCCGACTTCTGCTTCCTGCTCTTCGCCCCGCCCGCCATCGTCGGCATGCTGGTGCTCGCCAAGCGCCCGGTGACCCGCGCCGGCTGGATCTGTCTGGCCCTGGACGCCTGGCTGATCGCCGGTTCGCTGCTGACCCTGTCCTGGAGCCTGGCGCTCGCGCACGTCGCCCAGTTCGGCGGGGGCGGCGAGCCCGTGGCGCGCAGGGCCTTCTCGCTGGCGTATCCGCTGCTGGACATCGTGTTGATCAGCATGGTCGTCGCGGTGCACTTCCGGCGCTCCTCGGCCAACCGCTCCGCGATCAACACCGCGATCGCCGCCTTCGCGCTGACCGTGCTGTGCGATGCGCTGTTCACCTCGCCGCTGCTGCGCGAGCACTACCGCTCCGGACAGATCCTTGACGCCGGGTGGTTCGCGGGCTCCATACTGCTCGCGTACGCCCCCTGGGTGGCCCGGCGCGAGGCCGCTCAGGCCCCGCCCGCCGCCGCGATCCGTCGCCCGGCGCAGCCCAGCCGCGCAAGCGCGGGCTCGCTCGCGGCCCTCGCGCCGTATCTGGCCGCCGCTGTCTGCACCCTGGGGATCCTCTACAACGTGATGGACGGCCGGCCGATCGACGGGGTGATGCTCTTCACCGCCTGCGCGGTCGTGCTCGCCCTCGTCGTCCGCCAGGCCATCATGCTGCTGGACAACATCACGCTCACCCAGGAGCTCGCGGAGAAGGAGAACCACTTCCGCTCCCTGGTGCAGAGCTCCAGCGACGTCATCATGATCGCCGCGCCGACCGGCATCCTGCGCTACGTCAGCCCGGCCGCCTCCGGGGTCTACGGCCGCGACGCGGACGAGCTGGTCGGCTCCGAGCTGGCCTCCCTCATCCACCCCGAGGACCTGGGCTCGGTCGTCCACGAGGTCCGCCGCTTCCTGGCCGCCCCGCCGGGGGAGGAGCCCACGACGCGCATCGAGTGCCGCTTCCGCTCCGGCTCCGGCGACTGGCTCAACGTGGAGTCGACGATCAACCGCCACCACGGCGGCCTCATCTTCAACAGCCGGGACGTCACCGAGCGGGTGCGGCTGCAGGCCCAGCTTCAGCACAGCGCCGAGCACGACCCGCTCACCGACCTGCCCAACCGCTCCCTGTTCACCAAGCAGGTCCGCCATGCGCTGGCCGGGCGGCGGCGCACCGACGCGGGCACCGCCGTGCTCTTCATCGACCTCGACGGCTTCAAGGCCGTCAACGACACCGTCGGCCACCAGGCGGGCGACGAACTGCTGGTCCAGGCGGCCCGCCGGCTCCAGGAGTCCGTGCGCTCCGGGTCCGGCGACTGCGCGGCCCGGCTCGGCGGCGACGAGTTCGCCGCGCTGATCCTCGGCGACGGCGACCGGGACCCCGCCGCCCGCGAATGCCGCATCCTGGAGATCGCCGACCGCCTGCGCGCCCGGCTCTCCCAGCCCTACCAGGTCGTGGGCGGCACCGAGGTCCGGGTGGCCGCCAGCATCGGCGTCGCCTTCGCCGAGCCAGGCATCGGCCCCGGAGAGCTGATGCGCAACGCCGACCTGGCGATGTACCGCGCCAAGGCCGCGGGCAAGAACCGGGTCGAGCTGTACGCGCCGCAGATGCAGGCCGATGTGACGCGCCGCGCCGAGTTCGCCACCAGGCTGCGCACCGCCCTGCACGACGGCGAGTTCGTCCTGCTGCACCAGCCCGTCGTCGAGCTCGGCGGCGGCCGGATCACCGCCGTCGCCGCCCAGCCCCGCTGGCGTTCGGCGCAGGGCATCCTGTTCACCCCGGCCGAGTTCCTGCGGGTCGCCGACAGCGGTCGGGACAGCGGACGCGACAGCGCGCGCGACGGGGGCCGGGGCGGCGGCGAGGACGCGGCCCGCACCGCCGAGCTGGCCCGCTGGACGCTTGAGGCGGCCGTCGAGCAGGCCGCGGAGCGCCGCCGCGACGGATTCCCGGTCCCGGTGTGTGTACGGCTCCCCTCGAGCCGCCTGGTGGACAAGTCCATGCCGCCGAAGAGCGTCGAGACCCTGCTGGCCCGCCATGGCCTGCCCTCCGGCGCGCTGATCCTGGAGCTGACCGACAGCGATCCGCGAGTGTCGCTCGACGAGCTGGAGCACCGGCTGAGCGCGCTGCGGCGGCTGGGCGTCCGTATCGCCCTCGACGGCTTCGGCAGCGGATATGCCGCGATCCGGGCGCTGCGCAGGCTCCCCATCGACATGCTCAAACTGGACCGGGGGCTGGTCGAGGGCGTCGTCGAGTCCTCCCGGCTGCACAAGATCACCTCGGGGATGCTGCGGATCGCCGGCGACCTGGGCATGCAGTCCCTCGCTGAGGGGGTCGATCTGCCCGAGCAGATCGTCGCCCTGCGGGCCATGGGGTGCACCCACGCCCAGGGGACGGCCTTCTCCGGGCCGCTCGACGAGCACCGGCTGCGCCGCGCGCTCAACCGCGGCTCGTACCCCGTGACGCGCTCGGAAAGCCCCGTACTGGCGGAAAGCCCCGTCCTGGTGGGCGGCCCGCTGCCGACCCGGCACCTCGGTCATATCGCCGTGCATGGCGCGGCGCACCCGGCGGGGCATGGCGCGGGGCATGGGCCGCGGCGGGCGGAGTCTCATACACATCCGCCGTCCCGCTCAAATACTGAGACGCCCGTCCCACCCACTTGACACCTGATACGCGCCGGGGGGAGGGTCGGAGCCATGCGCACCCGAATTCTCGTACTTGGAAAGCGCGTCGGCTGAGCAGGGCCACCTCATAAGCCCTGCGGACCTCTCCGGCGCGCTCCCCTCGCTTGCCTTACGGCACGAGGGGTTTTTTGTTGCACTGGCACATGTCGTTCCGCTCTCCCACTCCCCGCACAGACCCTCATCCGAGAAGAGAATGCCGATGACCGAGCAGGCCACCGGGGCCCACCATCCCCAGCCGCGGCCCCGAAACGGCGGTTCCCATCCCGCCCCCGTCGAGCACGTCACGGGCGCGCAGTCCCTCATCCGCTCGCTCGAAGAGGTCGGTGTCGACACCGTCTTCGGCATTCCCGGCGGCACGATCCTCCCCGCCTACGACCCGATGATGGACTCCACCAAGGTCCGCCATGTGCTCGTCCGCCATGAGCAGGGCGCGGGCCACGCCGCCACCGGCTACGCCCAGGCCACCGGCAAGGTCGGCGTCTGCATGGCCACCTCGGGTCCCGGCGCCACCAACCTGGTCACCCCGATCGCCGACGCGCATATGGACTCGGTCCCCATCGTCGCGATCACCGGCCAGGTGGCCTCCAAGGCCATCGGTACGGACGCCTTCCAGGAGGCGGACATCTGCGGCATCACCATGCCGATCACCAAGCACAACTTCCTGGTCACCAGGGCCGAGGACATCCCCCGGGCGATCGCCGAGGCGTTCCACATCGCCTCCACCGGCCGCCCCGGCCCGGTCCTGGTCGACATCCCCAAGGACCTGCTGCAGGCGCGGACCACCTTCTCCTGGCCGCCGCAGACCGATCTGCCCGGCTACCGCCCGGTCACCAAGCCGCACGCCAAGCAGATCCGCGAGGCCGCCCGTCTGATCACCCAGGCCGAGCGCCCGGTGCTGTACGTGGGCGGTGGCGTCATCAAGGCCCAGGCCACCGCCGAGCTGAAGGTGCTGGCCGAGCTGACCGGCGCGCCCGTCACCACCACCCTGATGGCGCTGGGCGCCTTCCCCGACACCCACCGCCAGCACCTGGGCATGCCGGGTATGCACGGCACCGTCGCCGCCGTCACCGCCCTGCAGAAGGCCGATCTGATCGTCGCCCTCGGCGCGCGCTTCGACGACCGCGTCACCGGCAAGCTCGACTCCTTCGCGCCCAACGCCAAGGTGGTCCACGCCGATATCGACCCGGCCGAGATCGGCAAGAACCGCGTCGCCGACGTGCCGATCGTCGGCGACGCCCGCGAGGTCATCGCCGACCTGGTCGTCGCCGTCCAGGCCGAGCACGACGCGGGCCACACCGGCGACTACTCCGGCTGGTGGGAGGACCTGAACCGCTGGCGGGAGACCTACCCGCTGGGCTACGACCAGCCCGCGGACGGCAGCCTGTCCCCGCAGCAGGTCATCCAGCGGATCGGCCAGCTGGCTCCGGAGGACACGATCTTCGCCGCGGGCGTCGGCCAGCACCAGATGTGGGCCGCCCACTTCATCGACTACGAGAAGCCGGCGACCTGGCTGAACTCCGGCGGCGCCGGGACCATGGGCTACGCCGTCCCGGCCGCGATGGGCGCCAAGGCCGGCGCCGCGGACCGTACGGTCTGGGCGATCGACGGCGACGGCTGCTTCCAGATGACCAACCAGGAGCTGGTCACCTGTGCGCTGAACAACATCCCGGTCAAGGTCGCGATCATCAACAACGGCGCGCTTGGCATGGTCCGCCAGTGGCAGACGCTGTTCTACAACCAGCGCTACTCCAACACCGTGCTGCACTCGGGCCCGGACACCCCCGCCGGCACCCGCGTCCCCGACTTCGTCAAGCTCGCCGAGGCCATGGGCTGCATCGGCATCCGCTGCGAGGACCCCTCCGACCTCGACGCCGTCATCGAGAAGGCCAACTCGATCAACGACCGGCCGGTGGTCGTGGACTTCATCGTCCACGAGGACGCCATGGTCTGGCCGATGGTCCCGGCAGGCACCTCCAACGACGAGATCCAGGCGGCGCTCGGCGTCCGCCCGGACTTCGGCGACAGCGAAGACGACTGAGGCCGGGACCGAGAGAGAAGAGAGACTTCAGCCCATGTCCACCAAGCACACGCTCTCCGTCCTGGTGGAGAACACCCCCGGCATCCTGGCCCGGATCGCCGCGCTGTTCTCCCGCCGCGGCTTCAACATCGACTCGCTCGCGGTCGGCGTCACCGAGCACCCCGACATCTCCCGGATCACCATCGTGGTCAATGTCGACGAGCTCCCGCTGGAGCAGGTCACCAAGCAGCTCAACAAGCTGGTCAACGTCCTGAAGATCGTCGAGCTGGAAGGCAGCCACGCGATCCAGCGGGAACTGGTCCTGGTGAAGGTGCGCGCCGACAACGAGACCCGCTCCCAGATCGTCGAGATCGTCCAGCTGTTCCGCGCCAAGACCGTGGATGTCTCCCCGGAGGCCGTGACCATCGAGGCCACCGGAAGCAGCGACAAGCTCGAGGCCATGCTCAAGATGCTGGAACCGTACGGCATCAAGGAGCTGGTCCAGTCCGGCACCATCGCCATAGGGCGTGGCGCCCGCTCCATCACCGACCGGAGCCTGCGCGCGCTCGACCGGACCGCCTGACCAGCGGCACCGGGCACCGGGCACCGGGCGGCCGATCATGGCCGATCCGGGGGATCCGGGGGCCCGTATGGCGAGACCCCGAAACCTTCACCCGCCCGCCCGTCATACGGTGGGACGCACAACCCGAAAACGCTAGGAGAATCCCGAAGTGGCCGAGCTGTTCTACGACGACGACGCCGACCTGTCCATCATCCAGGGCCGCAAGGTCGCGGTCCTCGGCTACGGCAGCCAGGGCCACGCCCACGCGCTGTCGCTGCGCGACTCGGGCGTCGACGTCCGGGTCGGGCTGCACGAGGGCTCGAAGTCCAAGGCCAAGGCCGAGGAGCAGGGCCTGCGCGTGGTCACCCCGGCCGAGGCGGCCGCCGAGGCCGACGTGATCATGATCCTGGTCCCGGACCCGATCCAGGCCCAGGTCTACGAGGAGTCGGTGAAGGCCAACCTGAAGGACGGCGACGCGCTGTTCTTCGGCCACGGCTTCAACATCCGCTTCGGCTTCATCCAGCCCCCGGCCGGTGTGGACGTCTGCATGGTTGCCCCCAAGGGCCCGGGCCACCTGGTCCGCCGCCAGTACGAGGAGGGCCGCGGCGTGCCGTGTATCGCGGCCGTCGAGCAGGACGCCACCGGTAACGGCTTCGCGCTCGCCCTGTCGTACGCCAAGGGCATCGGCGGCACCCGCGCCGGCGTCATCAAGACCACCTTCACCGAGGAGACCGAGACCGACCTCTTCGGCGAGCAGGCGGTGCTGTGCGGTGGCACCTCCGCGCTGGTCAAGGCCGGGTTCGAGACCCTGGTCGAGGCCGGCTACCAGCCGGAGATCGCGTACTTCGAGTGCCTCCACGAGCTGAAGCTGATCGTGGACCTCATGTACGAGGGCGGCCTGGAGAAGATGCGCTGGTCGATCTCCGAGACCGCCGAGTGGGGCGACTACGTCACCGGCCCGCGGATCATCAACGACCAGACCAAGGCCGAGATGAAGAAGGTCCTCGCCGAGATCCAGGACGGCAGCTTCGCCAAGAACTGGATGGCCGAGTACCACGCGGGTCTGCCGAAGTACAACGAGTACAAGAAGGCCGACGCCGACCACCTGCTGGAGACCACCGGCAAGGAGCTGCGCAAGCTGATGAGCTGGGTCGACGACGAGGCGTAAGCCTCAGGGACCGGCCCCCCGAGCCCGCACCTCGGGGGGCCCGGTCCGCGACTTGTCCATCATGCAAGACCACGTGCGGGTGATCCCGCCGCTATGGCGCAAAACGCCTACCCGGCGCTACTACACTGCAGGGAATAAGCGCGTCAGGGCTCACAGCGTCGTGCGTCTTTCACGCGGCTGCCCCCCCTTCACGCCTGCGGCCGTCGGGACGGCCGTCCGCATAGGACTAGTGAGGACTGAAGACCACGTGAGCACTGCTTCCACGGGTAAACCCGTCGTACTCATCGCCGAAGAGCTCTCGCCCGCCACGGTGGAGGCCCTGGGCCCGGACTTCGAGATCCGCAGCTGCAACGGCGCGGACCGGGCCGAGCTGCTGCCCGCCATCGCCGACGTGGACGCCATCCTCGTGCGCAGCGCCACCAAGGTCGACGCCGAGGCCATCGCCGCGGCCAAGAACCTCAAGGTCGTCGCCCGCGCGGGCGTCGGCCTCGACAATGTGGACGTGCCCACCGCCACCAAGGCCGGCGTCATGGTCGTCAACGCCCCGACGTCCAACATCGTCACCGCGGCCGAGCTGGCATGCGGCCTGCTGGTCGCCACGGCCCGCAACATCCCGCAGGCGAACGCGGCGCTGAAGAACGGCGAGTGGAAGCGCAGCAAGTACACGGGCGTGGAGCTGAGCGAGAAGACCCTCGGCGTCGTCGGCCTCGGCCGTATCGGCGTGCTGGTCGCCCAGCGGATGTCCGCCTTCGGCATGAAGATCGTCGCGTACGACCCCTACATCCAGCCCGCGCGCGCCGCCCAGATGGGCGTCAAGCTGCTGTCGCTCGACGAGCTGCTCGAGGTCTCCGACTTCATCACGGTCCACCTCCCCAAGACCCCCGAGACCGTCGGCCTGATCGGCGACGAGGCGCTGCACAAGGTCAAGCCCGAGGTCCGCATCGTCAACGCCGCGCGTGGCGGGATCGTCGACGAGGAGGCGCTGGCGGCGGCCCTCAAGGAGGGCCGGGTCGCGGCGGCCGGTCTGGACGTGTTCTCCAAGGAGCCGTGCACGGACTCCCCGCTCTTCGAGTTCGACAACGTGGTGGTCACCCCACACCTGGGCGCATCCACCGGCGAGGCCCAGGAGAAGGCGGGCATCGCGGTCGCCCGCTCGGTGCGCCTGGCCCTCGCGGGCGAGCTGGTCCCGGACGCGGTGAATGTGCAGGGCGGCGTCATCGCCGAGGAGGTACGGCCCGGGCTGCCGCTGGCCGAGAAGCTGGGGCGGATCTTCACCGCGCTCGCGGGCGAGGTCGCGGTCCGGCTGGACGTCGAGGTGTACGGCGAGATCACCCAGCACGACGTCAAGGTGCTCGAACTCTCCGCGCTCAAGGGCGTGTTCGAGGACATCGTCGACGAGACCGTGTCGTATGTGAACGCCCCGCTGTTCGCGCAGGAGCGCGGCGTCGAGGTCCGCCTCACCACCAGCTCGGAGTCCTCGGAGCACCGCAATGTGGTGACCGTGCGCGGCACCCTCTCCGGCGGTGACGAGGTCTCGATCTCCGGCACGCTGGCCGGTCCCAAGCATCAGCAGAAGATCGTCGCGGTCGGCGAGTACGACGTCGACCTGGCGCTCGCCGACCACATGGCCTTCCTGCGCTACACCGACCGCCCGGGTGTGGTCGGCACGCTCGGCCGCATCCTCGGCGAGGCGGAGATCAACATCGCCGGTATGCAGGTCTCGCGTTCGGCGGTGGGCGGGGCGGCGCTGGTGGCGCTGACCGTGGACGACACGATCCCGCAGCCGGTCCTCACCGAGATCGCCGAGGAGATCGGGGCGTCGTCGGCCCACTCGGTCAACCTGGTGGACTGAGCGCGGCACAGAACAGCAAGCACAGGGCCCGGCCCCCGCTTCGGCGGGGGCCGGGCTTTGTCGTGTGCGCGTACGCGTGTGTGCGTACGTGTGTGTGCGTACGTGTGTGTGCGTACGCGTCCGCGTCTGCGTTCGGGACCCGTCCGATCTTTTTCATCACGTGTTGAATATCCTGACCGCAGTGGATACGCTGATATCACTAAGTGGAGAAAAACTCTCCACCTAGCTCTGCTGTGCCGCCCTGCTCGCGGGAGGTTCGCCGTGTCCACCATCGCCCCCGACGCCGATGAGGCCGATCCGGCCGACGCCCCCGACGGCCCCGGCGGCCCCGCGTCCCGGACGCCCCGGATGCCCCGGATGCGGGCCGACGCCCGGCAGAACCGCGAGCAGATCCTGCACGCCGCCCGCGCGGTCTTCGCAGACCAGGGCCCCGAAGCCCCCCTCGACGAGATCGCCCGCCGGGCGGGCGTCGGCATCGCGACCCTCTACCGGCGGTTTCCCAAGCGCGCCGACCTGATCCGCGCGGTGGCGATCGACGTCTTCACTGCCCTGGTCGAGGCCGCGCACGAGGCGACCGAGGCGGAGCGCGACCCGATGGACGCACTGCGCCGCTTTATGCACGCGGCCCTCGACCTCAAGCTCGGCTCGGTGGTGCCCGCCCTCCTCGGCCGGGTCACTGTCGACGAGATCCTGGGCGCCGTCCGCCAGGACGTCGCCGACCCCGTGGACGAACTGCTCGGACGGGCCCACGAGGCCGGGCTGATCCGCCCCGACGCCGTCTTCGGTGACATCACCCTGATGATCATCCGGCTGTCCCGTCCGCTGCCCGGCGGGGTCATGCCGGACGACGAGGCGCTGGCACACCGCCACCTGGACGTGTACATCGATGGCCTGCGCCCTGACGACAGCGCCCGGCCCAACACCCGGCTGTCAGGACCGGCCCTGGACGCCGCCACGTTCAAGCGCCTCAGAGGAGGGGCGATGGGCGCCGGATCCGACTGACGGCTGACCCGTCCGGTCGCTTCCGGAGGAATCCCCCCGCCCGGCAAACCCGGACGGGGAAGGCCTCTCAAAGCCTGAAATTTCCAGATAAGCCTCAGAAAGGCACCATCATGGCCCAGCCCCTCGACACGCAGCCCGCGGTCAACCCCCGGCGCTGGTTGGCACTGCTCTTCATAGGCCTCGCCCAGCTGATGATCGTCCTCGATATCACCGTCGTGAACATCGCCCTGCCCTCGGCCCAGCAGGACCTCGGCATCTCCGACGGTGACCGGCAGTGGGTCATCACCGCCTACACCCTGGCGTTCGGCAGCCTGCTGCTCCTGGGCGGTCGGATCGCCGACTACACCGGCCGCCGACGCTCCTTTCTCATCGGTCTGATCGGCTTCGCCGCGGCCTCCGCGCTCGGCGGCGCGGCCTCCGGCTTCGAGATGCTCCTCGCGGCCCGCGCGCTGCAGGGCGTGTTCGCCGCGCTGCTCGCCCCCACGGTGCTGTCCCTGCTCGCGGTGAACTTCACCGAGCCGCGCGAGCGCGCCAAGGCCTTCGGCGTCTTCGGCGCCATCGCGGCGGGCGGCGGCGCGATCGGCCTGGTCCTCGGCGGGCTGCTGACCGAGTATCTGGACTGGCGCTGGTGCCTGTATGTGAACGTGCCCGTCGCCGCTGTCGCTGTCTTCAGCTGGTACGTCCTGCCCGCCGACGAGCGCGCCGACGGCGACCGCGTCCGCTTCGACCTGCCCGGCGCGCTGCTGGCCGTATCCGGTCTTGTCGCGGTGGTGTACGGATGCAGCGAGGCGGAGTCCGAGGGCTGGGACTCGCTGACCGTGACCGGGCTGCTCACTCTGGGCGTGGTCCTGCTGACGGCGTTCGTCCTGACCGAGCGCGTCGTCCCGCGCCCGCTGCTGCCCCTGCGGGTGATCACGGACCGCACACGCGGCGGCGCCTACCTCGCGGTCGGTCTTGCGGTGGTCGGCATGTTCGCGATGTTCCTCTTCCTCACGTACTACATGCAGCGTGTCAAGGGCTACTCGGCGCTGGTCAGCGGCGTGGCCTTCCTGCCGATGACCGCGGCCGTGCTGGTCTCGGCGGCCGGCATCGGCACCCGGCTGCTCCCCAAGGTGCCACCCCGCGTCCTCATGGTCCCTGGCCTGCTCATCGCGGCCGTCGGCGTCGCGCTGCTGATTCCCCTGGAGCCCGACAGCTCGTACGCGGCGGGCATCCTGCCCGCCGAACTCCTCGTCGGCTTCGGCATGGGCCTGACGATGGCGCCGTCGATGAACTACGCCACCCACGGCGTCCAGCCCCAGGACGCGGGCATCGCCTCCGCGACGGTCAACACCGCCCAGCAGATCGGCGGCTCGGTCGGCACGGCGATGCTCAACACGATCGCCGCCAGCACGACCAAGGACTACCTGGCCCCGGCGATGCGCACGCATGAGGTGACCCCGCAGCTGGCCAAGGAGGGGCTGGTCGAGGGCTTCTCTGAGGCGTTCGTCTGGTCCTCGGTGATCCTCGCAGCGGCGGCGGTCCTGGTCGGCCTGCTGATGAACACCCCACGCCCGAGCCGCCAGCCCGGCGCGAAGGAGACGGAGCCGCTTCCGGTGCACCTGGGCTAGCCCCACACGCGACCGTCAACGCCGGAGCCGCCCCTCCCCCGTGTGAGGGGCGGCTCCGGCGTTCGCGTCCGCCCAGTCCCGCATTGCTGGCCGATCGAGCAGGGCGAGGGCCGGCGCCCGGTCGTTCAGGTCTTCCTCACCGGGATCGACCGGCGGCTGTAGTGCCGGATCCCATGAGCACGCGATAGGCGTCCCGCCAGATGGCGGTCTCGTCGAGTTCGGGAGAGACCCAGGTCGTCGCCTTGGCCACGCCGCGGGTGCGGTACTTGCGCATGATCGCGACGTGGTCCGGGCGGGCCACGAATCCGTGCAGCGCCTCCTCACCGGTCCATACGGACACCGCGCCGCAGCGCCGGGTTCGTGGGGCCGTCCACAGCCAGAGGCCGACCGCCCCGTCGAGGGTGGGCCAGGTGCGGCGCAGGCCGAGGGCCGCGCGGGCGATGCCGGGGAGGTCCAGGCGCTTGGTGAAGGTGAAGTCGGTGACGCTGACGAGCACGGAGCCTTCCGTGCCCGCCGCCGGTCCCGGGCGCCAGTGCGATCTCAGCACGGACGGCCCGTCCAGGACGGGACGCGGCCGAGCAGACCGAGCAGCCGGTGGTGCGGGGTTGCGTCGGCCGTAGGCGGAACGCGCCGTTCGAAGGCGGCGCCAGGGCCGCGGCCCTGGTCGGGGACCTGTTCGGCGACTCGTAGCGCGGCGGCGGTCAGCTCTTCGCCGGGCTCCCAGGGGACGCCGATCGTGGCCGCGACGTCCCAGGCGTGGACGACGCAGTCGACGAAGTGGAAGCTGATCGCGAGGGGCGCGGGGAAGGCGCCGCCGTTTCGGACCTCCGGGAGGGCGAACCCCCGGTCGAGCACGCCGTCCTGCGCGAACGCGTCGTTGACCAGTGCCGCCGACGCGGCGAACGCGGCGCGCGCATCGGTGCCGAGGTCGCCGCCGCGCCAGTCGGACAGCGCCTCGCCCGCGCCGCGCGCCGCCGCGGCGAACCCCTCGTTCTGGCTGACGAGATGGCGGATCAGGCCGTGCAGGGTCCAGTCCGGGCACGGCGTCGGGAGACGTAGCTGATCGTCCTTGACCTGGGCGACGACATCGCCCAACAGCGCCAGCGACCGGCGGTCGAGCTCTTGGATGTCCAGCTCGCGAATTACCATGATCCGAAGCCTAGAAACGGGCAATGGCCCAACACCAGGTCCAATAACCCCGCATATGATTGAGCCAATATGGAGGTCCACGTCAGCCTCGACGGGCATCGCGACCTGTCCGGCCAGATCTACCGGCAAGTCCGTGCCGCCATCCTCGACGGACGGCTGCGCCCGGGCGATCCGCTGCCGCCGACCCGGGAGATGGCCCGGCGCCTCGAAGTGGCCCGCAACACGGTCGGCGTCGCCTACGACCGGCTGGCGAGCGAGGGTTATCTGGAGAGCCGGGTCGGCGCGGGCACGTTCGTACGGGCGGTCGGCCGTACGCCGGGTGGAGCGAGCACCCGTTCGGCGCTCAAGCCGCGCGCCGTCTGGGACGGGGTGGTCACCCCATGGCTCGGCCCGATCGACGCCGAGCTGACCTCCGTCGCATACGACCTGCGGGTGGGCCTGCCGGACGCCCGGCTGTTCCCGTACCAGACATGGCGGCGGCTGGTCGCGCGCGAGCTGCGCCCTCCGGCCGCGATCGCGCGAGGCTCCGGCCATCCGGCGGGCCACGGCGGACTGCGCGCGGCGATCGCGCGCCATATCGGCCTGTTCAGGGGGGTGCGGGCCGCCGCCGACGACGTGGTCGTGACCAACGGCATTCAGCAGGCCCTCGATCTGATCTGCCGGGTGATGGTCGAGCCGGGCGATGGCGTCGCGGTCGAGGACCCCGGCTATCCGCCGGCCCGGATGCTCTTCCGCTCGCTGGGCGCCACGGTCGTGGATGTTCCGGTGGACGACGAGGGCCTGTGTGTGGACGCCCTCCCGGACCACGTCCGCGTCGTCTATGTGACGCCCTCCCACCAGTTCCCGCTGGGGATGCCGATGTCGCTGCGGCGCCGGATGGCCCTCGTCGAATGGGCCGAACGTCACGGTGCCGTGGTGATCGAGGACGACTACGACAGCGAGTTCCGCTTCGGCGGCCGGCCGATCGACCCCCTGCAGAGCGTCGACCGGGCCGGCCATGTGATCTACGTGGGCTCCTTCTCCAAGGTCATGCTGCCCTCGCTGAGGATCGGCTTCCTCGTCGCGCCCACCCCGCTACGGGACGCGCTGCGCGCGGCCAAGTACGTCACCGACTGGAGCACTTCCTTCCCCACCCAGGCGGCGCTGGCCAGGTTCATCGACGACGGTCTGCTCGCCCGCCACATCCGCCGGATGAGACAGGAGTACGCGGCCCGGCACGAGCTGATCACGACCGGGCTCGCCGAGCATTTCGCGGACCGGCTCGACGTCATCCCGTCCGCGGCCGGTCTGCATATCACCGCCTACACGACCGACGACCCGGCGGAGTCGGCGGCTCGGGCCCGTGCTTCGGGCCTGGCGCTCTACACCCTGTCCGAGGTCGCCATGAGCCGGTCCGTACGCCCGGGCCTCGTCTTCGGCTACGGCGCGATCGCAGCGCCGGACATCGGTCCGGCGCTGCGGCGGCTGTCGGTCGTCTGACTAGTCAGTGCCGGGGATGTCGAGGGCCGTTCCGTACAGGCGGGACACCCGGATCCTGATCACCACCCGCCGGTCCGCCACCACCTGCTCCAGGAACGCCGCCTCGTCCCGCGGATCGTCGAACCCTGGCGTCAGGGAGAGCAGTTCCCGCCCGACCGCGTCCCCGGGCACCGTCGTCACCTCGGAGATCTCCGCGTCGCCCTCGGCGACGGCGAACGACCAGACGTTCGGGCCGTGGACGTGCAGGGCGGCATGCGGATCGCGGCGCAGCTGGCGCACCTTGAGGCGGTCGGCCGTGGTGGAGATCCGAACCACGCGCTCCTCAGGGCTCCAGCGGTGGAGCACGGTCGACAGATGAGGGTGACCGCTCCGCTTGACCGTGGCGAGCACCGAGAACTGCTGCTCCTGAAGCAGCCGGGACAGCTCCTCGTCCGTCAGCACCCGCGGCGCGGGTCCGGCGCCCGGCTTCTGCTCTTCTTCGTTCGCCACGTTCGTGTTCATGGGGCGGGCCTTTCGCTGGTGGTGATGGGGGAGGGGGGAGGGGTCAGGCAACCGGGGCGGGCGAGGCGGCCGGGTCGGCGTTCTTCCGTACGGTGGCGGTGGGCTTCGGCGCGGGCTGGGCGAGCACCGTGAACGCGACCACGAAGGCGGCGACCAGCAGCCCCGTACCGACGGCGAAGGCCAGGTGGTAGCCCCCGGTCAGCGCCTCGGCCCGGCTCTTGCCCTGTGCGAGCAGACCGTCGCTGCGGGAGGCGGCCAGGGTGGAGAGCACCGCGACGCCCAGGCTCATGCCGATCTGCTGGGTGGTGTTGAACAGTCCGGAGGCCAGCCCGGCGTCGTCCTCCTTCGCACCGGACATGCCGAGGGTGGTCAGCGCGGGGAGCGCGAGACCGAAACCGGCGGCGAGCAGCATCACGGGAAGGAGGTCGGTGAGGTAGTTCGCGTGCACCGGCACGCGGATCAGCAGCCCGAGGGTGCCGATGAGCAGCACGATCCCGGTGAGCAGCACCTTGCGCTCGCCGAAGCGGGCGTTGAGCCGGGCGGAGACACCGAGGGACACCGCGCCGATGACGGCGGCGGCCGGGAGCATGGCCAGGCCGGTCTTGGCGGCGCCGTACCCCAGGACCTTCTGCAGATAGAGGGCGACGAGGATCTGGAAGGAGAACAGGGCGGCCACCATGAGGACTTGGATCAGATTGGCCCCCACGACGCTGCGTGACCGGAAGATCCGCAGAGGCATCAGCGGCGTACGGGCCGTGGCCTGGCGGGCGATGAACGCGGCGAGCAGGAGGAGCGAGAGGGCGCCGAAGCCGAGGGTGGGCGCCCCGGTCCAGCCGTATTCCTCGACCTTGACGACGGTGTAGATCCCCAGCATCAGCCCCGCCGTGACGAGCAGGGCGCCGATGACATCGGCCCCGGCGGCCAGACCGAGCCCTCGGTCGGCGGGCAGGACGGGCACGGCGACGGCGAGGGCCGCGAGCCCGATCGGCAGGTTGATGAAGAAGATCCAGTGCCAGTTGAGCGCGTCGGTCAGCACACCGCCGAGCACCTGCCCGATCGACGCACCGGCCGCTCCGGTGAAGCTGAACACGGCGATCGCCTTGGCGCGCTCCCGGGGCTCGGTGAACAGCGTCACCAAAATGCCCAGGCTGACCGCGGAGGCCATGGCGCTGCCGATCCCTTGCAGAAACCGGGCCGCGATCAGCACCGCGGGGGAGGTGGCGGCGGCCGCCAGCAGCGAGGCCGCGGTGAACACGGCGACACCGGCCAGGAACATGCGCTTACGGCCGATCAGGTCGCCGAGCCGTCCCGCGAGGAGCAGCAGGCTGCCGAACGCGATCAGGTAGGCGTTGACCACCCAGCTCAGGCCGGCGGGGGAGAAGCCCAGGTCGTCCTGGATGGCCGGCATGGCCACGGTCACGATGGAGCCGTCCAGGACGACCATCAGCATTCCCGTGGCGATGACGCCCAGGGCCAGCCGGCGTGAGCGGGAAAGGGCGGGAGGGGAAGCGGATATGGCGGACATGCGGGCTCTCCTGTCGGACGGCCTGTCAGATGGCCTCAGGTGATGGCGACAGGAGAGACCGTAGCAGATAGTTCTGTTGCAGACGATCTCTTTCGGTTCTTGTTGGTTCTGGTTCGCTCTACTGGCGCGCCCGCCGGGCCGGTCGGGGGCTCTCCGCCGGTGTGGCCAGATGCCCTTCGGTCAGCTGGTTCAAGGCCTGCAGCAGGGTGGACCGGTCGGATTCGGGGAGCGATGTCAGTGCCTCCCGGTGTACCCGGTCGACGATCTCCTGGCTCTGCCCGGCGATCTGGGCGCCCTCCTCGGTGACCGCGATGATCCGGGCCCGCCGGTCCCGACTGGAGGGGCGCCGCTCAGCGAGCCCGGCCGCCTCCAGGGCGTCCACGGTCACCACCATCGTGGTCTTGTCCATATCGCCGAGCTCGGCGAGCTGAGCCTGGGTGCGCTCCTCCTCCAGGGCGTGGACCAGTACGCAGTGCATGCGCGCCGTCAGCCCGATCTCGGCGAGCGCCGCCGACATCTGGGTCCGCAGGATGTGGCTCGTGTGATCGAGCAGGAACGACAGGTCCGGTTCGTTGCGCTTGGGTGCCATGGCGGTCATGGGTGCCAGGGTAACAATTCGATCCGTGGTGGATTATCCGGAAGGGGACTTTCTCGGTCTCCGCTGCGCTGAGCGGAGGGCTTCGCGACGGCTGCGCTTCGCCTGCGCCTGTGCGCCATCTCGCGGCATTCGGCTCACGCGGGCGCGGCTTTCGTCTCGGACCCTGCGGGTCCAAAGCGCCGGCAGCGGGAAGGAAGGGGGCGGCCGACCCGGTGTCCCGGCACCTCGGCCCGGCGGGCGGCTGAGCTTACGACTGGCTCCGCTGCGCTCCGCCGCAGCTGCTGCCGCGCAGTAGCCGGGCGGTCAGTCCAGCGGTGCGCCCGGCTTGGAGTGCGCGAGCGTGACGTACGGGCCAGCGATCGCTGGTCGGTATGGTCCGGACGCCGCGCTCGCGTATCGTCTCGCGCCTTCGGCGCACAGCGGCCAACAGCGGGAAAGGGGAGGGGCGCCGGAGGCATCGTCGCCGTCTTGCCCGAGTGGCTGTCCCCGGCTCGCGGGCGGTGGCGGTGGCGGATGGCGCCCGAAGCGGTGGGTGCCGGTCCGGTTCGGGCCCTCCACCCACCTGCTCCTAAAAAAGTACTTGCTCTACATCAAATACCGCATCAAGTGGTTTTCCGAGAGGGGGTGGAGGGAGAGCCCTTTGTGAGGGCGTGCGCCCTGTAGCGACCGAAGGCGCATCCGATGGCTGCTCGTCCGGCGCGGGGTATGCCCCCGGCGGAAGAACCGGCAGGTCCACCTCCAGCACCGTGGCCAGGGCAGGTGATCCGAAACCGCTGCCGCAGGAACGGGGTTTGTGGCGGATCATGAGCCATCGCCGCATTCCAGAGGAACACCCGCGCTGTTCTGCCAGCGGCAGAACAGCGGCCCGGCCGGACTCGACGATCACTACTGTCCAGTCGCATGACGACGATTACAACGCGCACGGTTGAGTACCCGGCCGACGGTTTGACGATGATCGGGCACCTCGCACTCCCGGCCGGAGTCGATCGCCGGCCCGCGGTGCTGCTCGGGCCAGAGGGCATGGGGCTCAGCGACGTCGAGCGCCGCCGGGCCGATGCTCTCGCCGAGCTGGGATACGTAGCGCTGGCCTTCGACCTTCACGGCGGGCGCTATTTGGGTGACCCCGAGGAGATGCTGGCCCGTTGCATGCCGCTGCTCGCCGACCCCGACCGGATGCGGGGCATCGGTCATGCGGCGCTCGACGTGTTGCGCGCCGAGCCGCGGACCGACCCCGACCGGATCGCCGCCGTCGGCTACGGCACCGGGGGCGCCGTCGGGCTGGAACTGGGGCGCGACGGCGTCAACCTGCGCGCGATCGGGACAGTCAACGCGCTGACCACGGGCCGACCAGGCGAGGCGGCGCGCATTCGCTGCCCGGTGTGGGCCGGGGTCGGGTCGGAAGATCCGATCATGCCGCCCGCGCAACGGGGCGCGTTCACCGCCGAGATGCAGGCCGCGGGCGTCGACTGGCGCCTCGTGGTCTACGGCGGCGCCTTGCACGCCTTCCACCACCCGCCGGTCGACCACCCCGTGGTCCCCGGCGTCGGCTACCACCCACGGCACGCGCAGCGAGCCTGGCACGACGTCGTCGACCTGCTCGCCGAGTGCCTGACCGTAACGGAGTGATCTGGTCGACAACCGCGATTCCGGGCCGCGGACCAGGCCCGTCGACCGCCACCGGCTCCGTCCTAGGTGCCCTTGCGCACGACCCGCATGAGCTGGTCGCCCCAGTCGAGGTCGACTCCGCGGACACCCAGCAGCTCGGACGCGCGGGCGCCGTTGCTGACCGCCAGCGCCAGGATCGCCCGGTCCCGGTTCGAGCGCAGGGCCCCGAACAGCTCGTTCCACCGCTCGTCCGGCATCTGCCGGGGCTTGCGCCGGGGCACCTTCGGGTTGTAGCGCAGCCGTCCCTCGCTCCGTCGGAAAGGCTCCAGCGGGTTGTGATGGGCATGCGGCCGGCGCCGGTCGGATCGCGCCAGCGGCACCGGGTTGACGAGCGGGCCGCCGCCCGACTCGATCCAGAAGTCGTAGAAGCTGCGCAGCACCGTGTTGCTGCGCCGAATCGTCCGCGGCTTGTAGCGGTCGTCCAGGTACGTCTTCTTCGTGATCGGATTCGTGGTGCCCGCGGTCGACGCGGAATGTGTACGCGCCGACCTGCGCGGCTTCGTCGCGGCCCTGAGCCACAGCACGAAGTCCCGCACCTCCGCCGAGGTCGCGCGGTTCCACTCGACATCGATCACCCGCAGCCACCGCCACCAACGCAGCAGGTCGTAGGCGTTAGCTGCGCACGCTGCCGGTCCGGTTGTCCCGGGCGATGAAGTCGATCAGGAACCTGCGGACCGGCTGCACGGCCTTCCCCTCCTCATCGAAGACCAGCCAGGGCACGACACCTGAGTCCGTAGCCACCCGCCCCCACTGCGGAAGCTGGATGGCGCGGACGTCACGGGATTGCCTTCCGTAGTCCGGTCAACGACTCGGTGACGACCCCCTGCGCAAGACGGCGACGATGCCTCCGGCGCCCCCTCCCCTTTCCCGCTGTTGGCCGCTGTGCGCCGAAGGCGCGAGACGATACGCGAGCGCGGCGTCCGGACCATACCGACCAGCGATCGCTGTCCCGTACGTCACGCTCGCGCACCCCAAGCCGGGCGCACCGCTGGACTGACCGCCCGGCCACCGCGCGGCAGCAGCTGCGGCGGAGCGCAGCGGAGCCTCTTTGAGCTCAGCCGCCCGCCGGGCCGAGGTGCCGGGACACCGGGTCGGCCGCCCCCTTCCTTCCCGCTGCCGGCGCTTTGGACCCGCAGGGTCCGAGACGAAAGCCCTGCCCGCGTGAGCCGAATGCCGCGAGATGGCGCACAGGCGCAGGCGGAGCGAAGCGCAGCCAGGGCCCCAGCCGGGCATCTGCGGGACTCAGGACGCGAGGTGGTCAAAGGCCCCGGCTTTCGCGGCGCGTATGAAGGTGCCGAGGCGGGCGGGGGTGGTGGTGAGGGTGACCTCCGGGGCTTCGCTCTCGCGGAGTCGTATGGTGCGGTCGGGGGCGACGGCGAGGTTGAGGCAGCTGTTCCCCTCGGCGCAGTAGGAGGACTTCTGCCAGGCCAGCGTGGACAACGTTCCTGCCTTTCAGAGGCTGCGTGCGATCTCGTGGATGAAGTCGCGTGACTTGTTGGGCTTGAGGGCTGCGGCTTCCATCCGGTCAAGAAGTGTTCGGTACTTGACCAATTGTGCTTCTGCGTCGAGCAGTACGGACCCATGGGATTGGTCGAGTTGCACGGTGTCGAGCTGCGGTACTGGCCCGCAGGCGTAGCAGACCGACTGTCCGGACCCGGGGAACGCGCCGGAGGCGAAGGGGATGACCACAACCGTGATGTGATCGCGCTCGCTCATGTCGAGAATGTGCTGCAGTTGCGCCCGCGTTGTCGCCGGGCCGCCGAACTGCATCCTGAGGGCGGCCTCGTGCAGGACAGCGGTGAAGGTGGGTGGCTCGTCGCGGTACAGGACGGCCTGCCGTTTGATCCGGTGTGAGAGCCGGTGTTCCACCTCCGGCGGCGGGAGAGCGGGTACGCCTTGTTGGAAGACCACTCGCGCGTGGTCGATAGTCTGCAACAGCCCAGGGATGTGCACGGTATGCCCGATACGCAAACCCGTGGCGTGGTGTTCCAGTTCGGCGAGGTCGAGCAGCCCCGTCGGGAGAATGCCCCGATACTCTTCCCACCAGCCGCGCCTGCGCTCACCAGTCATCCCTGCCAGCGCCTCAAGAAGCGGCTCGTCCGAGCAGTCGTAGTTACACGCGAGGGTGCGAACCATGGCTGCGCTCACGGGCGAGCGCCCTGCTTCGATGTTGCTGATCCGCGCTTGGTTGCCGCCCAGCAGTTCGCCTGCCTCGCGGGCGGTCATTCCGGCTCTCTCGCGGAGCTTGCGCAGCTCCGTTCCCAGGCGCTGTTGACGGGCTGTTGGTGCGGTTCTCTGCGCCATGGACTCTCTCTTCCCGATCGCGCTCAGTCTGTCGTCCTGCCGCCACAGGGTCCAGCGGAATAGTGAATTTTGCCGATCGAGTGGAAAGTGTGCAGCCGGAACCCCTACGGTGTGTCGCGTGTCACTCACGCTACGGCGTCAGACGCGCCGGAAGCACATGCCCACAGGAGATCCGCATGAGCGATGACGCCTGGCAGTACACCCTCGACATGCCGCACCAGCTCCGCGCCCCCCGCATCGCCCGCCACACCGTGCGGATGATCCTGGCGGAACACGGGCTTCACGAACTCATCGACACCGCAGAACTGCTGACGTCTGAGCTGGTCACCAATGCCATGCGCTACTCCGACGGCCCGGCGTCGGTCCGGGTCCTCTGGGCCGGGGGACGGCTGCGTATCAGCGTGTGCGACACGAACCCCAAGCTGCCAGTGCTGGACGGCGCGCAGGTCGCGGGGGACGACGAGGACCGTGGGCGGGGCCTGGCGCTCGTCCAGCTGTGTGCCGACGCCTGGGACGGCTACGCGATCGGCGAGGAACTGTTCGGGATCGGCGGGAAGTTGATCTGGTTCGAGATCGTCGGACCTGCCTCGCGGAGGACCGTATGCCTGACGGCCGCCGCCGACCGCAGTGGGCGGTAGCGGTAGACGTCGGCGGGGGACCAGCCGACGTCCGTGGTGAAGGTGCGGGTCGCCCACTCCGGGGGTTCGGTGCCCGACGACTGGGCCTCGTCCCGGGCCTTGGCCGCGGCGGTCTCGAAGGTGCGGCGGGCGAGGGCGGTCACATCGATTCGCCGACCCCGGTACCAGGAGCCCGTGTCCGTGAACTGGTGGCCGTGGAAGTTGGCCAGCACGATGTCCGGGGAGGCGCCGGGGCCGGTGTGGTCGAAGGCGTTGTACTCGGAGACGAGCTTCGATTCGAGGCCCACGCCGAGGAAGTACGAGCTGCCGCCGAGCCCAGGGCCGCGCATCGGGTAGTCGGGGTCGTCGGTCGAGCCGTGGAAGTAGTTGTTGTACGAGTGGACCTGGCCGAAGCGCACGCGCGGGGAGCGCTGGGCGGTGTCGGCGAAGAGGTTGTGGTGGAAGGTGATCCGCAGATGGCCGCGGTCGCGGTCGCCCTTGCCGTCGCCGGAGCCGATGAGGACGGCCTTCTCGTGGTCGGTGAAGCGGCTGTAGGAGACGGTGACGAAATCGGTGGCGTCCTCCATGTCGAGCAGTCCGTCATGGCGTTCGACGGGCTTGCCGTGGAAGCCGGTCGGGGCCTGGCCGTTGGGGTAGCGGCCGTCGCCGAAGGCGCAGTGGTCGATCCAGAGGTTGCGGCCGGTGACCACCGACATGGCGTCGAAGCGCGCGTTCCAGGCACCTTGGTCGCCGTCGCCGGGGTCCCAGCTGGGGAAGTGGTCGATGGGCGCCTCGAAGTTGAGGTTGCGGACGATGATGTTCTGACCGGTGTTGACCGTGAGGTCGACGCCGAGGAGCGCCGCGTCATCGCCGGCGCCGAGGATCGTGGTGTTGCTGGGGACGGTCAGCTGGATCTGCTGCTTCTGGGCGTTCGAGCCGGTGATCCGGAGCGTACGCATGCGCTTGCACCACTCGTAGCGGTCATCGCTCCAGGCGGTGCCGTCGGGGCCGAAGCAGTCCATGTAGCGGGTCAGGTCCCAGCCGGGGGCGTAGTCCTGGGCGTCGAGGAGGCGGCCGTCGTCGGTCTGGTTGCCGTGAATGGTCCCGCGGACGGTGATGACCTTGGGGGCTGTTGGGTCGCCGTGGTTGGCCAGGGCGGCCTTGAGCTCGGCCCGGGTGCGGACGACATACGTGCTGTCGGGCGCGGCGCCCGCGCCGCCCGTCGTGCCCGGACCCGCCGTGGCCCAGCCGGTGGCCGAGCTGGTGGGCCGGGCCTGGGGCGACGCGGGCCCCGTCGCGGCGGCGGCCCCGCCGGGTGCGGACAGGAGCCCGCACAGCAGTGCCGCCGCCACGGCGTACGAGGTGCGTGCGCGCACGGTTAGCCCGCCAGCTCGTACGCGTAGTCGGGCGAGAAGCTGCCCGCGGCGCCCGCGCAGCCGTCCAGTTCGCCCGGCAGCTTGATCCACAGATAGGCGTCGATGGCCGGGTCGCCGGTGTTCGCGGTCGGGTTCTCGCCCAGCTTGCGGCCGTGCGGGTCGCACCAGGCGTTGTCGGGGGCGGGGCCGTTGCCGTTGCGGCTGGTGTCGATGACCGCGGTCAGGCCCGAGCCGCCGAGCTGGCTGAGCACGCTCTTGGCGAAGGCGACCTCGTTGGCGGTGCGGTTGTAGTTGGAGACATTGCTGTAGATGCCGTCGCCGCTGGTCACCACGCCCGCCGAGCGCAGCCGTGAGGCCTGTACGGAGGCGCTGTTCCAGGTGGAGTGGCCGGCGTCGAAGTAGACCCGGGCCTTGGGGTTCGCGGCGTGGATGGCGCTCGCGGCCCGGGCGAGCGAGGCGTAGCGGCCGCTCAGCTCGCCGGCGGACAGGCAGCTGATGAGCGCGATCGAGTCCGGTTCGAGGATGACGATCGAGGACCCGCTGCCCAGCCCGGCGGCGAAGTTGCGCGCCCAGGTGTCGTAGGCGGCGAGGTCGGGGGCGCCGCCGGCGGAGGCGCCGCCGCAGTCGCGGTTGGGGATCATGTACGCGACGAGGACGGGGACCTGGTTCTTGCCGGCGGCCGCGGAGGTCACTCTGCGGACGTCCGCGGTGACGGTGGAGGGGGAGTAGCGGGCGAACCAGACGGCCTGCGGCTGGCTGCCTATGCGGGAGGCTATGCGTGGCTGACGCGAGTCGCCGGGGTTGGCGGCGACCCACTTGTTGACCTGGGATTCGGAGTCGGTGAAGAACGCGGTGTCGCCGGGCAGTTCACCCGCGACGGCTTGGGGCGCATGGCCCGCCCCCACCAGGAAAGCGGTGGCGAGCGCGGCGGTCACAAACGCTCGGGGGAGGCGCACGGTGCATCAGTCCTCTCGAGGGGATTAGGGGACTTTGGGGACTTCTGATACGTCAGATGACAGTGCGAAACGAGTAGCGTTCTGTTGCTTCTGGTTGCCGCCGAGCGGGTCGAAGGTTGCCGTCGGAGAGGCGAGAATTCGAGTCAAGTTCCAGAGATCTTCAGGTCGTTGGCGGCGCCCGGCATGACGAGACCCCGCCCGGGTCCCGGGCGGGGTCTCGTCGGCGAGAGCTGCGGGTACCGTCAGCGGCTCGCCACCGGCTCAGGCTGGACCTCGCCCGGTGCCTTCCCCGGCTCGGCACCGATCCCGTACGGTCCGTCGGTCGGCCCAGCGGTCGGCGCCACGTCCGACTCCGCGCCCGCGCCGGCCTCTTCCACCGCGGGGGCCTCGACCCGTACGTGGCGCAGGGCGACGGCCGCCGCGGCCGCGGCCGCGACCAGGACCAGCGCCCCGGCCACCGCGGCCACCTGCATACCGTGGGTGAACGCCTCGCGCGCCGCGCCCAGCATCTCGTCCCCGGCCCGTCCGCTCAGCCGGTCCGCCACCGCCGCCGCGCCGCCCAGCGTCTCGCGAGCCGCGTCCAGCGCCTCGGCCGGGAGGCCGGACGGCAGACCGGACGGCAGGTCGGCGGGCAGCTTGTCGCTCATGTCGTGGCGGTAGACGGCGTTGCCGACGACGCCGAGCAGCGCCATCCCGAGCGCCCCGCCGAACTCCTGGCCGGTCTCCAGCAGGGAGGAGGCGGAACCGGCCTTCTCCGCCGGGGCGGTGCCCATCGCCATGTCGGTGACCAGCGACATCACGGTGACGATGCCGGAGGCGAGGACGCCCGCCGCGATCAGCACCAGCCACAGCGAGTCGGTGCCGGCGAGGGTCAGCAGCCCGAACCCGGCGGCCGCGACGAGGAATCCGCCGCCGATGACGTACGCACGGTTCACCTTCTGCGCGATCGCGGCCGACGCGGGGCCGGCGGCGCCCACCATGACGGACGGGAGCAGGCTCCACAGTGCGGCCTCCAGCGGGCCCTTGCCGAGAACCGACTGCAGGTACTGGGTGGTGAAGAGGGCGGAGCCCATCATCGCGAACGAGGCCATGAGGTTGAGCCCGATCGAGGCGCCGAAGCCGCGGCGGCGGAAGAGCTCGGGGCTGATCATGGGGTGTGCGTGGGTGCGCTGACGGTGTACGAAGACGAGGCCGATCAGCAGCCCGGCCGCGATCCACAGCGCCCGCGGCCCGCTGAACCCGTGCGCCGCCGACTCCTTCAGGCCGTAGATCACCGGTAGCACCGCGCCCATGGACAGCGG
Organism: Streptomyces sp. NPDC000941; assembly: GCF_053599555.1. Lineage (NCBI taxonomy): Bacteria > Bacillati > Actinomycetota > Actinomycetes > Kitasatosporales > Streptomycetaceae > Streptomyces > Streptomyces sp. NPDC000941. Next base: position 17,798 of record NZ_JBSFMM010000017.1, on the reverse strand, counting down.
AACGCCCAGCAGGTCGAACTTCCCCGGGGCCGGGTCCTTGAACTCGGGCACCAGGACCGGGACGAGGATCAGCAGCAGCGCCATCACCGGGGTGTTGACGAGGAAGACCGAGCCCCACCAGAAGTGGGACAGCATGACCCCGCTCAGTACCGAGCCGAGCGCCACCCCGCCGGCCATGGCACCGGACCAGATCCCGATCGCGGTGGCGCGCTGCTTCGGGTCCTGGAACAGATTGCGGCTGAGCGCCATGGTCGAGGGCATCAGGGTCGCCCCTCCGATGCCCAGCAGCGCGCGGGCCGCGATCAGCGTCTCGGCGCTGTTCGCGTACGCGGCGGCGACCGAGGCGGCGCCGAAGGCCGTGGCGCCCAGCATCAGCAGCTTCCGGCGCCCGATCCGGTCGCCGAGCGACCCCATCGTGATGAGCAGTCCGGCGAGGGCGAAGCCGTAGATGTCGAAGATCCACAGCTGCTGGGTGGAACTGGGACGCAGCTCCGCGCTGATCTCCGGGAGCGCGAAGTACAGCACCGATACGTCCATGGACACCAGGAGCAGCGGAAGCATCAGGACCGCGAAGGCGGTCCATTCCCTGCGGCCGGCACGGGAATTGGCGGGAGTCGAAGTCATGTCGAGGAATATACGAGCGTCTTAAACGCTTGTCTAGTACGACCGTGTAAGACGGGTGTGTGAGACGAGCGTCTTGGACGGTTGTACGGGTGTCGGGATAGGCTGACGCCATGGGACATCGCGAGGATCTGTTGGCGGGCGCCAAGCGCTGCCTGCTGGAAAAGGGCTGGTCGCGCACCACCGCGCGGGACATCGTGGCGGCCTCGGGCGCCAATCTGGCGTCCATCGGCTACCACTACGGCTCCAAGGACGCCCTGATGAGAGAGGCCCTGTTCGCGGCCATGGGCGAATGGGCGGATGACGTCGAGCGGTCCCTGAGGGAAGAGGCCCGGAGCCGCGAGGGCTCGGGTGCGGCAGCCGGTTCCGCCGTGGAGCGTTCCGAGGCCGGCCAGGCGGCGCGGTTCGAGGCGGGGTGGACCCGGATGCTCGAACTGTTCGGCAAGCACCAGGCGCTGTGGCGGGTGCAGTTGGAGGCGGTCATGCGGGTCGAGGGCGACCCGGAGCTGCGCGCGGCGTTCGGGCAGGCGCAGCCGGAGGGGCGGAAGGGGCTGGTGGCCCTCTTCCACGGGATCCCGGAGGACGAGGTCGATGAGGAGAGCGCCCGGGTCCTCGGCTCGTTCTATATGACCCTGGTGGGCGGGATGGCCGTCCAGATGGCCATCGACCCCGACGCCACACCCGTGGCCGGGGATCTGACCGAGGCGATGCGCCGCATCCTCACCGGGCCGACCCCCGCCCCGGCCGACTGACCCCGCGTCACCCTTGGGCCGCTCCGCGGGCTGCGGTGGTCGGCGCCGACGGGCGTCGTGGGGCGGGCGCCGGTCGGTGGTCCGGCCGACGCCGGCCGGTCAGCTGCTGCGGTGCATGGCCAGGTCCACCAGCGACCGCAGACCGTGGGCTGCCTGCGGAGCGAGGGTGACCTCGGCCGGCGGGTCCAGCGCCATGGACCGCTGCCGGGCCGCCTCCGCGAGGGCCCAGACGCGCCCGCCGGCCTGCTCAGCAACAGCTGCCCGCCGACAGCGGCCGACCCGGCGAACGGCGATTCAGAACTTGCCCATCTGCTCCTCGGTGCGGTGCCCCAACTGCTTGGAGAACTCCTCGAGGAAGGCGTCGTCGAGCGGCGGCCACCCCCAGAAGTCGAATGCGAGCCCCCCGAGAGCGAAGCCGGAGCCGAACCGCCACTCGGTGACCGGGACGGCCGCCGCGCACGCGGAGCAGGCCACGCTTCCTCCCTCGCCTGTCTCCTTCCAGGCGGCGATGGCTTCCCGGTACGGCCGCCAGACCTCGTCGTCCGCCTCGAACTTCTCCGGATAGTCGATGATCACGGTCGTGGCGGCGCAGCGCGGACAGCTCGCCGAGTCCGCCTCGTCCTGGCCCTGGCCCCCGACGTAGTAGTCCCGCCCGACCATGACCGCCACCGGGCCGGGCTGCCACGTCGTCTCCGCCGAACCCACCACGGCCCGGTCCCAGCGGGGGCCCGGCACAAATCCCTCATCGGCGGTCTGGCTGTACACCCCTTCGCCGGACGTCTCGCGCGTGATCACGCCTTCGGAGACCAGCCGGTCGACCATCCGCTCGGCGAGCGGCCCGGCCTCCCGCTCGTCCGCCTCCACGTCCACGATCCGCTGAAAGTAGTCGCCCATGGCCGCCCCCTGTCGCTCATCGTCGTCGGGTCCCCGATCGCCTTCCCGACCGGTGGTGCCCACTGTGCCACCCGCCACCGACAACGGGCCGCGCCCAGGGTGCGGGCGCCGCTCACAGCCGCGCGGACTTCAGCGCCATGTGCAGCAGCAGCCGGTCCTCGCCCGAGTCGAGGTCGAGTCCGGTCAGCTGCTCGACGCGGGAGAGCCGGTAGTAGAGCGTCTGCCGGTGGATGCCGAGCGCCTGGGCGGTGCGGCTCGCCTGCCCCGCGCAGTCCAGGAACGCCTCGGCGGTGCGGGCGAGTTCGGCGTGCGGGGGCTTCAGCAGGGCCTGTACGACGGGGTCGGGGCCGGTCTGCGCGGGCAGCTCGGTCAGCAGCCGGTACGGGCCGATGGCCGACCACTCCGCGACCGGCCCCAGCCGCGCGTCCGCCCGAGCGGCCCGCGCGGCGGCCAGCGCCTCGGACCAGGCGGCGGGCAGGTCGTCCAGGCCGCGGCGCGGTGCGCTGACGCCCGCGGATCCCCCGTCCCGTACGGTCCCGGGGCGCTCCGGAGCGCGGGCGGCGTCGGCCCGCGCGCTGACTGTGCCGCCCGGACCGGCCCCCGCGGAGCGCAGCAGCTGTTCGGCCGCGGTGCGGGCCGGGTCCAGGGCCGTCGAGGCGCGCAGCCGGACCAGCGCGGCCAGGCCCGCCGCCGGGGAGCGCCCGTCCGCCGGACCCGCCGCCGGGCCCGGTCCGGGTGGCACCGGGATTACGCAGACGGCGGCCACCCCGGGCGGGCTGGGCAGCCGGGTAGGGGGGTAGGCCTCGGCGTTCGCGGCGTCCCCTGGGGTCCACGGGGTCACCGCGACAAGCGCCAGCGGCCCGTCGGCCGCCCCGCGCAGCGCGGCGCGCAGGGCCGTACGCGCGGTGTCGCGGCCGCCCGGCGGCCCGGTCAGCAGCTCGCGCAGCTGCCCGCCCAGCTCCTCGTCGGCCTGCACCTCCGCCGCCAGCAGCGCCCCGATCCGGGCCGCCGTCTCCATCGCGCGGGCGAGCCGGGGGTCGGGCGGGCCGGACGGTCCGCCGAGCTCCAGGTCGGACAGATGGCCGTCGTCGAGCAGCCACACATAGCCGTGCACCACGCCCCGGTGGCGCACCGGCAGACAGATCCGGCCCATGAAGACCCCGGCTCCCGGGTCCGGCGGGATCCGCAGCGGGGCCTGGGCCCGGGCGATGCCGAAGCCCTCGAACCAGGCGCGCACCGCCGCCGTGGACCGGCGGCGCAGGATGGAGCGGGTCCGCACCGGGTCGAGCGCCAGCTCGTCGGCCTCGTCACCCTTGTCGGGGTCGCCCCCGCTGTCATGGGCGCCGAAGGCGATCAGCTCGAAGTCACGGTTCTCCAGCGTCGCGGGCGCGCCGAGCGCCGCCGAGATCTCGTCCACAAGCTGCTGATAGTCGTCGAGCACCGGCCCGCCTCCTTTCCAAGGCCTCCACGGCTCCCATTCTCATACATATGTCTGAGATCCCGGACACGGATGCGTGACAGCTGTCGATGGCCGGGGATGCGAGCGATCCTTAAATTTCACGGTGAGTCAACAAAGCCGTCCGACGGCCGTCATCGTGGAGGTGCCCCGTGCTGGGTCCCGTGCTGCTCGCTGCTTCCCGCAGTGCCGCCATCCGCCGTATCGTCTCGGCCGCCCCGGTGACCCGCCCGACGGTGGACCGGTTCGTCGCCGGCGAGCGCCTGGCCGAGGCGATCCCGGCCGTCCGCGCCCTGACCGAGCGCGGCCTGGAGGTCACGCTCGACCACTTGGGCGAGGACATCACCGACCCGGCCGAGGCGCTGCGCAACCGGGACGCCTATCTCGCCCTGACCGAGGCGCTGGCCGCCGGGGGCCTGGCCGGGCGGGCGGAGATGTCGGTGAAGCTGTCGGCCTTCGGGCAGGCGCTGCCCGGCGGCCACGATCTGGCCCTGGCCCATGTGACCCCGGTGGTGGAGGCGGCGGACGCGGCGGGCACCACCGTCACCCTGGACATGGAGGACCACACCACCGTGGACTCCACCCTCGCGATCCTGGCCGAGCTGCGCCGGCGGTTCCCGAGGACCGGCGCGGTCCTCCAGTCGTATCTCTTCCGCACCGAGGACGACTGCCGGGCGCTGGCCGGGGAAGGCTCGCGGGTGCGGCTGGTGAAGGGCGCGTACAAGGAGCCGGTGAGCGTCGCGTACCAGGACAAGCGCGAGGTCGATCTGGCCTATGTGCGCTGCTTGAAGATCCTCATGGCGGGCGAGGGCTACCCGATGATCGGCTCCCACGACCCCCGGATGGTCGCCATCGCCCAGGAGCTGGCGCGCCGCTTCGGCCGCAAGCTCGACGAGTACGAGTTCCAGATGCTGTACGGGATCCGCCCGGCCGAGCAGGAGCGGCTTGCCGCCGAGGGGCACCGTATGCGGGTTTATGTCCCGTATGGAACAGACTGGTACGGGTACTTCATGCGGCGCCTCGCGGAGCGCCCCGCGAACCTGGCGTTCTTCCTGCGCTCGCTGGTCGGCCGCGGCTGACCAGCGGCAACCTCCCCCACCCCCTCGCGTACACGACGATCGACCCCGACGCTCGAAGGAGACAAGGCCACTATGGACGCCGTGACCCAGGTCCCCGTGCCGGTGAACGAGCCGGTGCACACCTACGCCCCCGGCACCCCCGAGCGCGCACGCCTCGAGACCAAGCTCAAGGAGCTCGCCCAGAACCCCGTCGACCTGCCGATGACCATCGGCGGCGAGAAGCGGATGGGCGGGGGGACGCGCTTCGACGTGGTGCAGCCGCATAACCACGCGGCGTGCCTGGGCACCTACGCCAACGCCACCCAGGCCGATGCGCGGGACGCGATCGACGCCGCCCTGGCCGCCGCCCCGGCATGGCGCGCGCTCAGCTTCGACGACCGGGCCGCGATCATCCTCAAGGCCGCCGATCTGCTCTCCGGCCCGTGGCGCGAGACGCTGGCCGCCTCGACCATGCTCGGCCAGTCCAAGACCGTGCAGCAGGCGGAGATCGACACCCCCTGTGAGCTGGTCGACTTCTGGCGCTTCAATGTCCACTTCGCCCGCCAGATCCTGGCCGAGCAGCCGATGACGAACTCCCCTGGGGTCTGGAACCGCAGCGACCACCGGCCGCTTGAGGGGTTCGTCTACGCGATCACGCCCTTCAACTTCACCGCCATCGCGGGCAACCTCCCGACCGCCCCGGCCCTGATGGGCAATGTGGTGGTCTGGAAGCCGTCCCCGACGCAGACCCACGCCGCCGTGCTGCTGATGGCGCTGCTGGAGGAGGCGGGGCTGCCCAAGGGCGTGATCAACCTGGTCACGGGCGACGGCAAGGACGTCTCCGAGGTGGCCCTGGCCCACCCGGACCTCGCGGGCATCCACTTCACCGGTTCGACCCGCACCTTCCAGTACCTGTGGAAGACGGTCGGCGCCAACATCGAGACGTACAAGACCTACCCGCGGCTGGTCGGCGAGACCGGCGGCAAGGACTTCATCGTCGCCCACCCGTCGGCCGACCCCAAGGTGCTGAAGACGGCGATGACCCGCGGCGCCTTCGAATACCAGGGCCAGAAGTGCTCCGCCGCCTCGCGCGCCTATGTCCCGCGCTCGCTGTGGGAGAGCGGCTTCAAGGAGGAGTTCGCCGCCGAGGTGGAGGGCCTGGCGATGGGCGATGTGACGGACCTGTCGCACTTCATCGGCGCCGTCATCGACGAGCGCGCCTTCGCCAAGTCCAAGGCGGCCATCGACCGGGCGAAGTCCGATCCGACCATCGAGATCGTGGCCGGCGGCACGTACGACGACAGCGAGGGCTACTTCGTCCGCCCGACGGTCCTCGTCTCCACCGACGCGGACAACGAGATCTTCAAGGACGAGTACTTCGGCCCGATCCTCGGGGTGTTCGTGTACGAGGACGCCGAGTACGACGCGATGCTGCAGCAGATGGAGTCGGCGTCGCCGTACGGCCTCACCGGCTGCGTCATCGCCCAGGACCGCGCCGCGGCCGCCGCCACCTGCGAGGCGCTGCGCTTCGCGGCCGGCAACTTCTACATCAACGACAAGCCGACCGGGGCCGTCGTCGGCCAGCAGCCGTTCGGCGGCGGGCGGGCCTCCGGCACCAACGACAAGGCGGGCGCCAAGCAGAACCTGATGCGCTGGACCTCCACCCGCTCCATCAAGGAGACCCTGGTCCCGCCGACCGACTACCGGTATCCGCATATGGGCTGAGACCCCCAGACGGCCCCCTACGGCCGCCGTATGTGCCAAGGCACGTACGGCGGCCGTTGCCGTATGCGGGGCGCGTGTGGCAAGCCGAAAAGTCGTGGACGGCGGAGGCGCGGCGGTGCTAGCGTCTGACAGCCAAGTAGCCGTTATTCACGGCAGTTTACGAAGCTAACCAACGAGTAAGCACCTTCTGAACGGCGCGAATACTGGTTGGTCGGGGCCGAACGGGGGTTGGCCTCGACCAGCCCATGCGCGTTTCTGCGTCTCAGATAGTAGGACGTCCGAGTAATTGTGCGGACAGTCCGGCTCCGAGGCCTTATTTTTGTGGAAGCCGAACGTCTCGCTCGATCGAGCGACGGCGGCCGCGGCCGGTGCGCATGCGCAGGTGACCCCTGCCGCACTTGAGGCCCCCGCCCCTCCGGCATCTTCCGCAGCACCTCTCGGGACACAGGGAGACGCGATCATGGCTGAGACGGTTGTCCGCAGGACCCGCCGCAAGACCGACAACACCGACCGCAAGAACGCCGCCGCCGCGCTGCAGCGCGCCCTCGACCGCCGCGACAACGGCGGCGCGACGGGCCACTGACACCAGCAAAAGAGGCGCCGGTCAGCTCCCGGGCGTGCGCACCACCTCGAAGTAATCCACGCGCTCGCCCGATTCGGCCAGCGTCGTGACCGTCAGCTTCGGGCTCGGGCCCGGCCGCACCTCCACCGCGAGGAACGAGAAGCCGGTGTAGCGCACCCTCGACCACTCCACCGTGTCCTTGTTCTTCGATCCGTCCTTCGCCCAGTGGAAGGTCTTCACCTCGTCGAGGTCCTTCACATGGCCCTCGTAGCTGTCGGGCACCGGGAACTCGTACAGATGCGCCCCGGCCCCGCCCGCCGTCGCGTAGACGATGCCGTCGCGCACCGCGTCGGCGCTGCCGCCGACCGGCACCCGCTTGGCGACCCGGCCGCCCCGGATGGCGTCGGTGCGCTCGTAGACGTGGTTGTGGCCGTTGATGACCAGGTCCACCTGGTGCTTCTCGAACAGCGGCACCCAGGCGTCGCGCACCCCGCCGTCCGAGGCGTGGGCGCTGGTGGTCGAGAAGGCGCAGTGGTGGAAGAAGACCACGACGAAGTCGATGCCGGGCTGGGCGCGCAGCTGTCCGAGGCGCCGGTCCAGCCAGCGCGTCTGCTCCCCGCCGGTGTATCCGGTGTTGGCGGTGATCTCGTAGCTGACGTCGTTGGCATCCAGCGCGACGACCGCCACATTGGCGTAGGTGAAGGAGTAGACGCCGGGCGCCTTGCGCGGATCGGGGCCGTTGCCGGGGAGGGACCAGCGGGCCAGCTGGCCACCGTAGCCGTCGGGGGAGTACCAGGCCTCCATGTCGTGGTTGCCGGTGGTCACCATCCACGGCACGCTCGCCGCGACCGAGGCGGTCTGGGCGAGGAAGGAGTCCCACACCCGGGCGTCGAAGACGTCCGTCTTCTGGCCGTGGCCGGTGGTGTCGGCGTAGCACAGATCCCCGGCGTGCAGATGGAAGGCGGGGTGCTGGCCGAGCAGCAACTGGTCGTTGGCGAGCGCGTCATAGCTGACGCCCTGGTCGCCGAAGGCCGTGAAGACGAAGGACTCGGCCTTTTGGGGCGCCGTACGGAACGTGCCAAGGGCGGCGAAGTGGCGCGGGTCGGCCGGGTCGAAGCCGTCGTGGCCGACGCCGTAGTAATAGGTGACGCCGGGGGTCAGCCCGTCGAGTGCGGCGTGCAGGTAGTACTGGTCGACGGCCGGGAGCTTGTCGCTGAGCGCGGGCGTGTGCAGATGGCGGACCTCGGCCTCGATCTTCCGGCTCAGCTCCCAGGGCTTGAGGCCGATCCGCACATACGGCGCCTTGACGGCGAAGGAGACCTGCCAGGAGATCCGCATCTGGGTGCTGGGGTCGGCGCCGAAGGCGAGATGGCGGCCGAAGGGCGCGACCAGCGCGCCGTCCACCTTCCGCGAGGCCGGAGCGGTGAGCAGCGTCGGCGACGGCCCGGTGAACAGCGCCGGGGACGGGCTCGCCGCCACGGCGCTCGCCGAACCGGTGAGCAGGCCGGCCCCCGCCACCGTCCCCACCCCCGCGGCGCCGCCGCGCAGCACCCCGCGCCGGGAGAGCTTCGTCCGCAGATACTCGTGCTGCTCGGCCATGGTCATCCGGTGCGCCAGGCGCTCGGGAATGCCGACTCGTGGGACATCGGAGGAGCCGCGGGGCGTGCCCCGGGAGAAGTCAGCCATGTGCCGGAATCTGCCCCCAGAAGGCGACTTCACGCGGTACTCCGGGTGAACGTGAGCCATCCGGATGAGCGTCCGTCCATATGTCGGACGGCGAATGTCATTCAGTGGGACGAGGGGTAGGGTCCCGGTATGTCTCGCAGCATTCGTCTCGCAGTGATCCCCGGTGACGGTATCGGCCAGGAAGTCGTGCCGCAGGGTCTCAAGGTCCTCTCGGCCGTCCTTCCGCAGGACGTGAAGCTCGAGACCCAGGAATACGACCTCGGCGCCCGGCGCTGGCACGCGACCGGCGAGACCCTGCCGGACGCGGAGCTGGAGGCGCTGAAGAACCACGACGCGATCCTGCTCGGCGCCATCGGCGACCCGTCCGTGCCCTCGGGCGTGCTGGAGCGCGGGCTGCTGCTCAAGCTGCGCTTCGTCTTCGACCACTACGTCAACCTGCGTCCGTCGAAGCTGTTCCCGAACACCGCCACCCCGCTGGCCGGCCGCCCCGACATCGACTTCGTCGTCGTCCGCGAGGGCACCGAGGGCCCGTACACGGGCAACGGCGGATCGCTGCGCACCGGCACCCCGGCCGAGGTGGCCACCGAGGTCAGCGTGAACACCGCGTACGGCGTCGAGCGCGTGGTGCGCGACGCGTACGCCCGGGCCGCCGCCCGGCCGCGCAAGAAGCTCACCCTCGTGCACAAGACCAACGTCCTGGCGTACGCGGGCCACCTGTGGAAGAACATCTTCGACCGGGTCGGCGCGGAGTTCCCCGAGGTCACCACCGACTATCTGCATGTCGACGCCGCGACGATCTTCTTCGTCACCCAGCCCGAGCGGTTCGACGTCATCGTCACCGACAACCTCTTCGGTGACATCCTCACGGACCTGGCCGCCGCCGTCACCGGTGGCATCGGGCTCGCCGCGAGCGGCAACATCAACCCCTCCGGCACCTTCCCGTCGATGTTCGAGCCGGTCCACGGCTCCGCGCCGGACATCGCGGGCACCGGCAAGGCCGACCCGACCGCGACCGTGCTGTCGGTGGCCCTGCTGCTTCGGCACCTGGGATACGAGGCCGAGGCGGCCCGTGTCGAGACCGCCGTCGCCCAGGACCTCGCGGAGCGCAGCGGCGACACGCCGCGCACCACCGACGAGATCGGCGACGCGCTCGCGGCGCGAGTATCCGGCTGACCCCAGCCTGTGCCGACGCGCGGCTGGGTGCGACCATCGACCTGGGCCGCGTAAGCGCACGCACGCATCTCTACCCCGGCCCCACTCCGAGCGATAATCGGACGTGGGGCCGTCGTATGAGAGGAAGCTCGGACGTCCTAGTACCCCTCGGGGGCCGGGACGGCGCGGGCGCGGTCCGCTACAACCAACGGTGAAGGACTACCACTCATGACGACGCCCACGATCGAGCTCAAGCCCTCCTCCCATCCCCTCTCCGACGAGGAGCGGGAGCGGATCCTGGCCAACCCCGGCTTCGGCCGCCACTTCACCGACCACATGGTGACCATCAAGTGGACCGAGGGCCGCGGTTGGCACGACGCCCAGCTCGTGCCGTACGCGCCCCTCTCGCTCGACCCGGCGAACATGACCCTCCACTACGCCCAGACGATCTTCGAAGGGCTCAAGGCGTACCGGCAGCCCGACGGCGGCGTGGCCACCTTCCGCCCCGAGGCGAACGCCGAGCGCTTCCGCGCCTCCGCGCGCCGCATGGGCATGCCGGAGCTGCCGGTCGAGACCTTCATCGCGGCCTGCGACGCGCTGGTCACCCAGGACAAGGCGTGGGTGCCGGGCAGCGGTGAGGAGTCCCTTTATCTGCGGCCCTTCATGTTCGCGACCGAGGTCGGCCTCGGCGTGCGGCCCGCGAACGAATACCTCTTCATCATCATCGCCTCCCCGGCCGGCGCCTACTTCCCCGGCGGGGTCAAGCCGGTCTCCGTGTGGCTCTCCGAGGAGTATGTGCGCGCCGCCCCGGGTGGCACCGGCGCCGCCAAGACGGGCGGCAACTACGCCGCTTCGCTGGTCGCCCAGGCGCAGGCCGCCGAGCAGGGCTGTGACCAGGTGGTCTGGCTGGACGCGATCGAGCGCCGCTGGATCGAGGAGATGGGCGGCATGAACCTGTACTTCGTGTACGGGGACCGCATCGTGACCCCCGAGCTGTCCGGTTCGCTGCTGCCGGGCATCACCCGCGCCTCGCTGCTGCGGATCGCCGCCGACCTGGGCCATGAGGTCTCCGAGGGCCGTATCAGCGTCGACGACTGGCGCGAGGGGAACGCGGACGGCAGCCTCACCGAGGTCTTCGCGTGCGGCACCGCCGCCGTGATCACCCCCGTCGGCTCGGTGAAGTCCGCCCGGGCCGACTGGACCGTGGCGGACGGGCAGCCGGGCGAGGTGACGATGAAGCTGCGCAAGGCGCTGCTCGACATCCAGACGGGCGCCGCCACGGACACCCACGGCTGGATGCACCGCCTGGGCTGACGGCCGGCCGGACGGACGGACCGACGGCCGGACGGGGTCGATCCGACCGGTGCCAGCCGCCCCTCCGAACGTGACTGCGATATCGATCCGCGCGGCGGTTCGCATCCTGAGACGGATGGGAGCGCGGAGGCGGGATGTGCTTGACTGCCTCCGTGTTCTCGTTCGCCATGATTATTGGCAGCAGGCGCGCCGGTCCGCAGTGACCGCCCCGTACGACCCGAGTACGGCGCGGCCACCGTGCCCCAGACCCGCGCGCAGACCTCTCGCACCCGCGAGGGGTCTTTTCGTTTTCCGGACCACCACCCGCCGGACGCGGAGCGCGAGGGATCATAGGAGGGCGCGGAACCGGTTATTCCGGTAGACCGAGATCGATCCCACAGGAGCCAGACCACCATGAAGGACCTACCCGACGACAGCTTCCACGTCTTCGACACCACGCTGCGCGACGGCGCGCAGCGCGAGGGCATCAACCTCACCGTCGCGGACAAGCTGACCATTGCCCGTCACCTCGACGACTTCGGCGTGGGCTTCATCGAGGGCGGCTGGCCCGGCGCCAACCCGCGCGACACGGAGTTCTTCGCCCGGGCCCGCGCCGAGATCGACTTCACCCACGCCCAGCTGGTCGCGTTCGGCGCCACCCGCAAGGCGGGCGTACAGGCATCGGCCGACCCCCAGGTCCAGGCGCTTCTCGACTCCGGCGCCCCGGTGATCACGCTGGTGGCCAAGTCCCACGACCGCCATGTGGAACTCGCCCTGCGCACCACGCTGGAAGAGAACCTGGAGATGGTCCGGGACACCGTCTCCCATCTGCGCGCCCAGGGCCGCCGGGTCTTCGTCGACTGCGAGCACTTCTTCGACGGCTACCGCGCCAACCCCGGCTACGCAAAGCAGGTCGTCAGCGCCGCCCACGAGGCGGGCGCCGATGTCGTCGTGCTGTGCGACACCAACGGCGGCATGCTCCCGGCCCAGATCGACGCGGTGGTGCGCACCGTCCTCGCCGACACCGGGGCCCGGCTTGGCATCCACGCCCAGGACGACACCGGCTGCGCCGTCGCCAACACCCTGGCCGCCGTGGACGCGGGCGCCACCCATGTCCAGTGCACCGCCAACGGCTACGGCGAGCGGGTCGGCAACGCCAACCTCTTCCCGGTGGCCGCCGCCCTGGAGCTCAAGTACGGCCGTAAGGTCCTGCCGGGCGGCGCGCTCGCCGAGATGACCCGCATCTCGCACGCCATCGCCGAGGTGGTCAACCTCACCCCCTCGACCCACCAGCCCTACGTCGGCCTCTCGGCCTTCGCGCACAAGGCCGGGCTGCACGCCTCCGCGATCAAGGTGGACCCCGACCTCTACCAGCACATCGACCCCGAGCTGGTCGGCAACACCATGCGCATGCTGGTGTCCGACATGGCGGGCCGGGCCTCGATCGAGCTCAAGGGGAAGGAACTGGGCGTCGACCTCGGCGGCGACCGGGAGCTGGTCGGCCGCGTCGTCGAGCGGGTCAAGGAGCGCGAGCTCGCGGGCTACACCTACGAGGCCGCCGACGCGTCCTTCGAGCTGCTGCTGCGCGAGGAGATCGAGGGGCGGCCCCGCCGCTACTTCCAGGTCGAGTCCTGGCGGGCCATCGTCGAGGACCGCCCCGACGGCACCCACGCCAACGAGGCCACGGTCAAGCTCTGGGCCAAGGGCGAGCGCATCGTCTCCACGGCGGAGGGCAACGGCCCGGTCAACGCCCTGGACCGGGCGCTGCGGCTGGGCCTTGAGCGGATCTACCCGCCGCTGGCCACGATGGAGCTGGTGGACTACAAGGTGCGCATCCTGGAGGGCAAGCACGGTACGGAGTCCACGACGCGGGTGCTGGTCTCGACGGCGGACGGCAAGGGCGAGTGGTCGACGGTGGGCGTCGGGGAGAATGTGATCGCGGCCTCGTGGCAGGCGCTGGACGACGCGTACGTCTACGGGCTGCTGCGGGCCGGCGTGGAGCCGCAGGAGTAGGCCGGGACGCTCAGGGCTGTGGGCGCGGTTGGTGGCCACGGCCCCGGCGGAGCCTAGGGGGGTGTAGCTCCGCCGGGGCCGGCCTGTCGAAGTTCCGTTGAATCTTCAACGTCGCTTAGCCTAACTCCAATCCCCGCGTACACAAAATCTCCGGATAATCGCCCCAAGGGTTCACCAAATAAGGTGGCCGACGCGCGTAGAAGTTCGCCATCATCCTGCTGTCACCCCCCACCTGCACCGCCGCACGGTTCCCAGCACGGTCCCACGGTCCACAGCAGGAGGTCCCATGAAGCTCCGCTCCGTCGGCAGCGCCGCGGTCACGGCCCTCGTCCTCGTCCTCGGTGTGCTCTTCGCCCCCGGAGTCGGGGTGATCAGCAGCGCCGGTGAGGCGTTCGCGGTCACCAAGATCAGCCACTCCCAGGCCACCTCGATGTTCCGGACCAGCGGCGTCACCTGGTCCTCCTCCGGCGGCTGCGCCGACCGGAACAACGCCACCTGCACCTCGTTCGAACAGCTCAACCTGGCCACCGCACAGGGCGCCCAGACCCTCAAGAGCGCCAGCGGCTGCGCCCTGAACATCACTGGCGGCACCGAGACCGGGCACGCCGGCGGCACCTACAGTCACTGGAACGGCTACAAGCTCGACTACGGCCTCAACAGTTGCGTCAGCAACTACATCACCGGCCACTTCGCCTACATCGGCCTTCGCAGTGACGGCGCCAAGCAGTACAAGGCCAACTCCGGCAACATCTACGCCCTCGAGGGCAACCACTGGGACGTCGTCTACTACAACTGCGGCGGCTGCTGACCCCGGCCGGGCGCGCCCATACGGGTGGTCATGTCCGCCGGTCATGGGCGCGCCACGTCGGGGTTTGTGGGGTGCCGACAGCGCCGTTCGCCGGGTGGCCCATGCGGTGGCAGGAAATCCGCTGTCCAGTTCTGTTCTGCCTACCCACCAAAACGCGCCCGACGTTGTATGGAATTGACATGCGTCCCGGAGGGTCCGGGAACGTACCGTCATTGCATGACCAATCTCGAAGGTGCGCCCGCTGAGGCGAGCGACGTCCGCGGGCGTGTCGCCGAGCTGCACGCGATCCGCGAGCAGGCTCGGCGCGGGCCGAGCGAGCGGGCGACCGAGGCCCAGAAGGCCAAGGGGAAGCTGACGGCCCGCGAACGGATCGATCTGCTCCTGGACGAGGGGTCCTTCAACGAGGTCGAGCCGCTGCGGCGGCACCGCGCGAGCGGGTTCGGGCTCGAGGCGAAGCGGCCCTACACCGATGGTGTCGTCACCGGCTGGGGGACCGTACACGGGCGGACCGTGTTCGTGTACGCACACGACTTCCGGATCTTCGGCGGGGCGCTCGGGGAAGCCCACGCCACGAAGATCCACAAGATCATGGACATGGCCATCTCGGCCGGGGCGCCGCTGGTGTCGCTCAACGACGGTGCCGGCGCCCGTATCCAGGAGGGCGTCTCGGCGCTCGCCGGCTACGGCGGCATCTTCCAGCGCAACACCAAGGCGTCCGGCGTCATCCCGCAGATCAGCGTGATGCTCGGCCCGTGCGCGGGCGGGGCCGCCTACTCCCCGGCGCTCACCGACTTCGTCTTCATGGTCCGCGAGACCTCGCAGATGTTCATCACAGGACCGGACGTGGTCCAGGCGGTTACCGGCGAGAAGGTCACCCAGAACGGACTGGGCGGCGCGGATGTGCACGCCGAGACCTCGGGCGTGTGCCACTTCGCGTACGACGACGAGGAGAGCTGCCTGGAGGAGGTGCGCTACCTCCTGTCGCTGCTCCCGCAGAACAACCGCGAGAACCCGCCGACCGTCGAGTCCGACGACCCGGCCGAGCGGCGCGGCGAGGCGCTGCTCGACCTCGTCCCGGCCGACGGCAACCGCCCGTACGACATGCGCAAGGTCATCGAGGAGATCGTCGACGACGGCGACTACCTGGAGGTCCACGAGCGCTGGGCGACCAACATCATCTGCGCCCTGAGCCGGTTGGACGGCCAGGTGGTGGGCATCATCGCCAACCAGCCGCAGTCGCTGGCCGGGGTGCTGGACATCGAGGCGTCGGAGAAGTCCGCCCGCTTCATCCAGATGTGCGACGCCTTCAACATCCCCCTGATCACGCTGCTGGACGTGCCCGGCTTCCTGCCCGGCGTGGACCAGGAGCACGGCGGGATCATCCGGCACGGCGCCAAGATGCTGTACGCGTACTGCAACGCCACCGTGCCGCGGATCTCGGTCATCCTGCGCAAGGCGTACGGCGGCGCCTACATCGTCATGGACTCCCAGTCCATCGGCGCCGACCTGACCTACGCCTGGCCGACGAACGAGATCGCGGTGATGGGCGCCGAGGGCGCGGCCAACGTGATCTTCCGCCGGCAGATCGCCGGGGCCGACGACCCCGAGGCCATGCGCGCCCGCATGGTCAAGGAGTACAAGTCCGAGCTGATGCACCCGTACTACGCCGCCGAGCGCGGCCTGGTCGACGACGTCATCGACCCCGTGGAGACCCGCGAGGTCCTGATCCGGTCCCTGGCGATGCTGCGCAACAAGCACGCCGACCTGCCGTCCCGCAAGCACGGCAACCCGCCGCAGTAACGCGAGCATTGACGCGAGTATTGGAGACGAAGCCATCGTGAGCACCGCACAGGACACCGCCGACACCCCCGCCGATACCGCGGCCGCCGTCGGCGCCGCCACTCTCGTCCGCGTCGAGAAGGGCCACGCCGACGCCGAGGAGCTCGCCGCGGTCACCGCGGTCCTCCTCGCCCGCGCGGCCGCCAACGCAGGCCACCGCCGCCCCTCGGGGCGCACCGGCCGCAGCGCGGCGGGCTGGCGCCGGCTGGAGCGCCAGCGGGGCTTCCGCGCTCCGCACAGCTGGCAGGGCTGAGACTGCGTAGCCGAAACCGGAAACGCCTGCCTGAAACGCACAAATCCCCCGCTCTCCCGGAGAGCGGGGGATTTGTGCGTTCGGCGGCGGGCGCCGCCGACGCTGTCCGTCGCTATCGCAAACGCGCCATCAGGGCGTGCTCGACGAGCGTGATGAGCGCGCTCTTTGCCTCGCTGCGGTGGCGGGCGTCGGTGATGATGATGGGCGCGTCCGGGCCGATCTGCAGCGCCTCGCGGACTTCTTCGGGAGTGTAGGGCTGGTGTCCGTCGAAGCCGTTGAGGGCGATGACGAAGGGCAGTCCGGAGTTCTCGAAGTAGTCGACCGCGGGGAAGCAGTCGGAGAGACGGCGGGTGTCGACGAGGACGACGGCGCCGATGGCGCCGCGGACCAGGTCGTCCCACATGAACCAGAACCGGTCCTGTCCTGGCGTGCCGAACAGATACAGGATCAGGTCCTGGTCGAGCGTGATGCGGCCGAAGTCCATGGCCACCGTGGTGGTGGTCTTGTCCGGCGCGTGGGTGAGATCGTCGATCCCGGCGGAGGCGGAGGTCATCACGGCTTCGGTGCGCAGCGGGTTGATCTCCGAGACCGCGCCGACGAACGTGGTCTTGCCCACGCCGAAGCCGCCCGCCACCACGATTTTCGCGGAGGTGGTGGAGCGGGCTGCACCGCTAGAGCTTGCGAAGTCCACTGAGCACCCTTTCGAGCAATGTCACGTCAGGCTGGCCGCCGGCGGACTCGTCGCCGCCGGGCTGATGAATGGCGACGAGCCCGGCCTCGGCCAGGTCGGCTACGAGGATCCGGGAGACGCCGAGGGGAATGGTCAGGAGTGCGGAGATCTCGGCGACCGACTTGATCTCACGGCACAGGTGGCAGATCCGCTGGTGCTCGGGCAGCTGGCCCTGGAGCTGAGCGGGGTCCGCCGTGGTGGACACCAGCGCCTCGATGGCGAGCTGGTAGCGAGGCCGGGTCCGGCCTCCGGTCATGGCGTACGGCCGCACCAGCGGGTTGTGGCCGGTGGCCAGGGAGGACGGCTCCGGGGTGTGCCGCACGGGTGGCGGCGCGGGCCGGCTGGGGGGCGGCTGATGCGACGGCGGCTCGGACGACAGCCCTGCCGGCCCGCCCTGTGGCGCGTAGGAGGGCGCGTACGGCTGCTGGAGGGGCTGCGTTTGCAGGGGCGGGGTCGGGGCCTCATGAGGCTGCTGAACGGGCTCCTGAGGCGCCGCAGGGGGCTGCTGGGCCGAGCGGACCTGGCGGCTTGGCGTGGAGGGGAAGTTGAAGCGCTTCAACGGGGCATCTCCGTGCGGCTCGGCCTGCTGCCCATGGCCGTACGGGTATCCACTGGGGGGCGTTGCCACGTTTCCTCCTCCAACTCGCCTGTCTGCCGGTCGCGCCACCGCACCCTAACGGCGCGGTGGCGCGAAACGCATCTTTGTGTTTGCTAGTTGAGAAGACTGCCTTGCAGTTCGGCGCGCAGGTCCGGGGTGAGGACGCGGCCCGTGCGGTCGACGAGCAGGGCCATCTCGTAGCCGACGAGGCCGATGTCGCACTCGGGGTGGGCGAGTACGGCGAGGGAGGAGCCGTCGGAGATGGACATGATGAACAGGAAGCCTCGTTCCATCTCGACGACGGTCTGGTTGACCGCGCCGCCTTCGAAGATGCGGGAGGCTCCGGCGGTGAGCGAGG